>JALYMX010000469.1 GCA_030773495.1 Actinomycetota bacterium
CCAGTGCTGCGGCTCCGGCTGCTGCCGCGGCCCCGGTCCCGGCTCCCGCTGCCGCCGCTGCCCCGGCTCCGGCGCCCGAGGCTGCTGCTCCGGCCGCCCCCGCTCCGGTGGCTGCACCTTCCGAGGAGGTCTTCCGCACCCCCGCACCGGTCAGCGATGCGGCGACCACCCGTGAGACCGCCAACAACGACAGTGGCGCCTCGCCGTGGCTCCTCGTGCCGTTGGCCCTGCTCGCCCTCGGCTTCTTCGCCGCCGGCACTGGCATCTTCCTCACGGAGCGCCGGAAGAGCCAGGTCAAGGCCTGACCTCTTCTTTCTCCGAAGCAATGCTGATCGGGGCGCCCTGAAAGGGGCGTCCCGATCACGCGCGCAGGGCGCCACCGTGCGACAACCGAAATGAGCGCGAGTGCGCCCCCCTTTTTCGCAATTGCCTCCACGTGCTTTTTGGCCTCGGCGGCGGCAAACACGCGACGCACGGGAGGCGGGTTGCGCGGGACGGACGGCACGGCTCGTCGGCGCCCCGTCGCCCCGTCGCCGCGGCGCCCGCCGTGCCGCCACCGGCCGGTGCCCCTCGCCGGCTGCGCCCATGGGGAAGGAACCCGGATGAGTTGGTTCCGGGGAGCTGCTGGCCGTGCCCTAGCCCGCACCAGCGGCGAGTGTGGGCGCGCTCGGGGCCGGGTGCCTGGCGTGGCGTCAGGACCGCCGACGGCTACGACGACGCCGGCTGCACCCGCCGGGCGGGGGCACCGCGTGTCAGTTCGACCGGCGCGGCGACGATGTCGACCCGGAAGGTGTCGGTGCCGCCCCGGCGGGTGTCCGGCCAGGCCACGAGGGCCATCGAGTCCCGCGACGCCAGGCCGAGGGCACTGCCGAAGTCGGGCCCGGCATCGCGGCGGGGGCTACGAGGCAGCAACTCACGGGAGAACGGCTCGTTGAGCGGTCGCGCCGGGCCGAAGGTGCGACCGCCGTCTGTGGAGGCCGTGAAGCGGATCTCCGTGGGCTTCCCCTGACCGTCGCCCACGCTGGCGTAGACGAGGTCCAGCCGCCCGCTGTCCGCCACCGCCACCTGGGGCAGGTACGCCTCCCCGGCCTCGTCGTCGACCCGCGCCGGACGGGCCCACGTCCGCGCACCGTCATCCGAGGTGGACAGGAGGGCGATGGAGCGACCGGTGCGCTTGTCGGCCCAGGCCACGAACAGCTTCCCGGTCCGGTCGTCGGCCGCCATCGACGGGAAGGGCGGCGTGAACACCAGGAAGTGCTCGGGAGGGCGGATGGCGCTGTCGACCGTCGATTCGGTGAAGGTGGCGCCGCCATCGGTGGAGGTGCCGACGACCAGCTCTATCGTGCCGCCGTAGGAGCCCTCGAGGTTGCGGAAGTCGAAGACGTCCCGCCGGTAGTCGTAGTACAGCACGTGCAGCGCCCCGTCCTTGTCGACGACGGGGACGGGCGCCCCCACCAGCTCACGGCGGGTGGGGCTGACACGAACGGGCTCGCCGAACGTGGCACCGCCGTCCGTCGACGTCTTCACCAGCACGGCGCTGGGCGGGACCATCTGGAGCAGACCGACGCCGCTGGCCTCCACGTACGTGAGATGGAGGGTGGCGGGGGAGGTGCGCCGGTCCACGGCCAGGCGCACCATGAACTTCTCCCCGTCGAGCACCTGGGTGGCCGGGGCGAACGTGCGCCCGCCGTCGGTGGACTTGGTGAGCCACGCTGCGGACGGGACGTTGCCGGGGCCGGCCAGCGTGACGAACGCGAGGTGGACGGCGCCGTCCTTGTCGTACCCCAGCGACGTCGTATAACAACGCTCCGTCGCCGGTGGCAGGTCGAACTTGGCGGGGTCCCAGCTGCGGCCGGCGTCGAAGCTCACCTGAACGGCGCAGGAGTACGCCGGCCGCTCGATCCGGTAGCCCATCACGAGGTTGTCGGGGTTGTCGGGGTGAGAGGCGATGACGGGGGTGGTGGCCGTCTGGATCAGGGCGGTGTCCGTCTCCTCGCCCACCTGGATGTTCGCGACGGGCGACGGAGCCACGGCGCGGCCCGAGCGGGCGGGTGTGGCGACCGACGTGGCGTCGTCGTCACCCCCGGCAAGCAACAGCGCCAGGAAAAGCACCGCACATCCCGCCCCGAGGAGCAGCAGGACGACGGCGGTCGTGGTGCGCCCCGCCACCCCTTGGAAACGCTGAAATGCCCCGCTATCTCGAGAGCCCATTTTTCGAACTATAATGACGCCTCCACCGCGCACTCAAGGGCCCCGGGAGCACCGTTGTCGAAGAAATCGGCCACCACCGCCCGATGGCGCCGGCCCGTGCTCTGGGTGGCGCTCTCGGTGCCCATGCTGGTCCTGCTCTACGTGGGAATGCTGGTCGCCACGTTGCCTCCGGAGTCGGGCGAGGAGGTCGGCTTCTCCGACTTCAGGCAGCGGGTGGAGGCGGGCCAGGTGGAGTCCGCCGTCCTGTTGAACTTCGACAACCTCGTCCTGTTCCGCAGCGACGGCCGTCAGTTCCGCGCCGTCCTGCCCGCCAACGAGAACACGGTCTCCGTCACGCTCGAACGCGTGCTCGCCAGCGGCGTCCCCTTGGAGGTGGACCAGCAGCGCTTCAAGGGCCTCATCCTCCCGGCCACCTACATCATCCCGGGGATGGTGCTCATCTCCGTCATCCTCCTCGTGTTCCTGCTCCAGCGCTCGAACAACGGCGTGCTCAAGAGCGCCGCCCGCCGCGGCGCCACCGAGAAGCCGATCACCTTCGACGACGTGGCCGGAGCGGACGAGGCGGTGGCCGAGATCCGCGAGGTCGTCGACTTCCTTCGTGAGCCGGAGCGCTTCCGCTCGTTCGGCGCGGAGCCGCCCCGGGGCATCCTCCTCGTCGGGCCGCCGGGCACGGGCAAGACGCTCCTGGCCCGAGCGGTGGCCGGCGAGGCGGGCGTCCCCTTCTTCTCCATCTCCGGCACAGAGTTCGTCGAGATGTGGGTGGGCGTCGGGGCGGCACGCGTACGCGACCTGTTCCGCAAGGTGCGGGAGAGCGCCCCGGCCATCCTGTTCATCGACGAGCTCGACGCCGCCGGCCGGGCGCGGGCGGGCAGCGCCACCGCCGGCCAGGAGGAACGCGACCAGACCCTCAACCAGCTCCTGGTGGAGATGGACGGGTTCGACACGTTCTCCGGCGTGGTGCTCATGGGCGCCACCAACCGCCCCGACGTCCTCGACCCGGCGCTGCTGCGCCGCGGCCGCTTCGACCGCCAGATCGTGGTCGACAGAGCCGACCGGGCGGGGCGGGCGGCGGTGCTGAAGGTCCACGCCCGCGGCAAGCGCCTCGACCCGTCAGTCGACCTGGAGACGCTCGCCCGCCAGACGCCCGGGTTCACGGGGGCCGACCTGGCCAGCGTCATGAACGAGGCCGCGCTCCTGGCCGCCCGCCGCCACAAGCCCGCCATCGGCGTGGTCGAGCTCGAAGAAGCGGTGGACCGGGTGATCGCCGGCAACGAGCGCAAGGCGAGGATCCTCACCGCCGAGGAGAAGCGGGCGGTGGCGTACCACGAGGCCGGCCACGCCATCGTGGCCTGGGCCCTCCCCGGCACTGACCCCGTCACCAAGATCTCGGTGGTGAGCCGGGGCCAGGCCCTCGGGCTCACCTGGATGGTGCCCGAGGAGGAGCGCTTCTTGGTGTCCCGCAGCGAGTACGTCAGCCGCATGGCCGTCTCCATGGGCGGCATGGCCGCCGAGGAGATCGTGCTCGGCGAGACGACCAGCGGCCCTCGCGACGACCTGCGCCGGGCCACGGTCATGGCGAGGCGCATGGTGTGCGAGCTGGGAATGAGCGACGCCGTGGGCAAGGTGGCGCTCGGGCGGGACGTCGGCAGCCCGTACCTGGGCGGTGACGTGTGGCAGGTGGACTACTCGGACCAGGTGGCGGCGGAGGTCGACCGCGAGATCCGCCGGGTGACGAACGAGGCGTTCGAACTGGCCCGCGTCGTGCTCGAAGCCAACCGCGACCTCCTCGACGAGCTGGCCGCCGCCCTCATCGAGAGCGAGACGATCCGTGAGCCTGAGATCTCCCGGTTCGCCCAGGCCGTGGTCCATCCCGGAGAGAGTCGCTCGTCCCGCCGTGCCGCCCACGAGCGGCTGGCCATCCGCCCCCTCCAGAACCGCCAGGCCGGCACCGCCGGCGGTCGCTGACCCGAGGAGACCAGGCGCCACGCTGCCGCTCCCACCCCCGTTGCTCCCGAGTACATAGCGGGCCGAAACGGCCCGCTATGTACTCGGGAGCGGAGGCGCGGTGCCGTCAGGCGGAGCGGCGCGAGAGTAGGAGGCGGTCGCACACCGAGCAGAAGAAGTCGGTGTCGTCGAGCCGCTCCTTCCACCCCGCCGGCAGCCACTCGATGCTCCGGCACCGCCGGCACACCACCTTGTTGGTGTGCAACGCCTCGCCCAGCCCGGCCACGGTGTTCGGGAAGGGGGCGGACGGCTTGCGCCGGGGGACGGCCTTGCCGTTGTGGGCCGCCCGCTCCCGGGCGTGGCGAGCGGCCGCCGCGGCGCGGGACTGCTCGACCCGCTCCCGCTGCGCCACGTCCCACGGCACGCCCAGGTTGGTTGACTGGGCCGCCTTCTTGTGCTGGGTGCGCTCCCGTTGCTGGGCCGTGCGCACGAGCCGCACCTGCACCGGGCTCGCCTTGCGGGCGAAGTCGTAGGCCTCGTTCAGCTCCTTCATCCGCCGCTCGGCCTCCAGGCGCACCGCCTCGGGCGCCGTGGCGTAGCGGTCGGGGTGGAAGATCTGCGCCATGGTGCGGTACGCCGCCGTCATCTCGGCCGCCGACGCCGAGCTGGGGACCCCGAGGGCCTGGTAGGGGTTCACGTCCACTGTGTCGCTCTCCGAAGCTGCCGACCGGCGCGGATGGCTCGGCCAGGGACGGTTCGTGCCGAAAAGACCCT
Organism: Actinomycetota bacterium; assembly: GCA_030773495.1. GTDB lineage: Bacteria > Actinomycetota > Acidimicrobiia > Acidimicrobiales > JALYMX01. Next base: position 4,930 of record JALYMX010000469.1, read on the forward strand.
ACCGCTCAGTCGACCGCCTGCCGAAGCCCGCTCAGTCGCACGCAACCCAATGTCGCACGCGCGGGGTTCGGAGCAACTGCTGCGCCGCCTGCATACCCGCCTCCGGCTTCGCCGGTCTTACTTGTCTCTTGCCCGACAGGGCTCTCGCCGGCGAGGCGACCCCCCCGCGACCTGTCCCCCACGCAATGGCTCAAGCCCATCCGGGACAAGGTCGCCGAGAAGCTGCGTTCCTGGCACGCCACGGGCTCGCCCGGCCCGAGGAGTAAGCACAGCTTCTCGGCGCTGGCAAGGGCTCGCCCTCCCGTTGGTGGCCCAGCGACGCGCGATGAGGTCGGACCGCCGCCTACCAACCACTCCCCGGGCTGGGCGTGGCCGCCTCGGGCGCAGTGTCGGCGTGGGTCGGTCCACTGGAGCGACGGGCCCGAGGAACACCAGCCGGTGCCTACTGGGCGTTGCGGTCGCCGGTCTGGCCGCGCTCGATGAGGATCAACTGCTCGTTGCCGGCCAGCGCGGCGGTGTCGAGCGGAGCGGCCACCGCGATGATGGTGGCGGCCACAACCGCGGGCCTGCTCATCGCAAGGGTCAGCCGCCGCGACAGCGGCAGTGAGCGTGGCGACACCGGGAGATCGGGCCGCTGGAGGCGCGCGCTGACCCGCTCGATGAGCGGCACTAGGGCGCACGTCACGGTGAGGCTGGCCAGGATGGCCACCTTGGTGGCGTACTCGGTGGGCTGGAACGACAACAGCACGGCGGCCACCACGGCGGTGACGGCGCCGTAGACGAGCCGGCCGAGCGACGAGCGGGGCGCCGTCTGCGGGTCCGACATCATGAAGAACACGAACACGAGCACCTCGGGCGAGGCCACGACGTTGGCCCAGTAGGAGGCCCCGCTCACCGGCCCCTCGTGCCAG
>JALYMX010000470.1 GCA_030773495.1 Actinomycetota bacterium
CATGCGGCGACGACCGCTCGACGCGTCACCGAGCTCGGCATCTTGACCTACCGCCCGTGGGCCGCGTCCCGTCTGCTCGTGGGAGCTCGTCGTCGCCAGGAACAGCTGAGCGTGCCCCGTGCGGCGACGTTCGAACCGCTTACGCGGTCACCGAGGAGCGTCTCCAAGGGGGATGCGGCCATTGCCGTCGAGTTGGCCCGCGGGAATCGCTACGGCTGTTTGTGCTTCTGCAGCATCCCGATCGCTAGACTTGACTGCGGCGCTGAAGGGCATGGTGTCGGAGTTCCCCACGCCAGGAGGTCACGTCAGGACCAGGTGAGGTCGTGATGAAAGGGGGCCCAGCGCTGACCAGGAACCGGGCGGTCCGCATCGTGGCGATGATGTTGTTCCTCGTAGCCGCGGTGGCTGTTGTTGGCGCCGCTTGGGCGTGCGTCCCCCAGCCCCTTGTCACCGTCCGTCCGGCCTCGTCGGGCCCGGCTGGAACCGAGGTGACCGTGGAGGGACTGGCCGTGAACGGAGCCCTCGAGATCCGGTGGAACAGCGTGGACGGGCCCCGCCTCGCCACCGCCACCGGACCCAGTTTCTCCGTGCAGGTGACCATACCGGAGGCGCCCCCAGGCCTCTACAGCGTGATCGTCCTCGAGAGGAAGCCCGACGCCAGCTTGGCGAGTACGGGCCGAGCGGCGTTCCTCGTGACTGGCGCCGACCCGATGCCGAGTGGCAAGCCGGTGCCGCCGCCTCGGAACGCGGCGCGGCCGGCGGTGGTCCGGGATTCTTCGGTGTCGCCGGCCCTCGTCGTCCTCGCGGTCATGGGCGGGGCTGCGCTCCTCGCGTTAGGGGCGGTGGGCGGAGCGTTGCTAACCCGTCGCCGACACGCGCGGGAGCGTGGAGGCTGAGCGGTTGTTCCCACGCTCCCACCGCCGCCGAACTGCCGCAGATCCGCTTCCACGAATCGCCGGTGCCTTGTTGCACCAGGCGTCCAGGCGACGCGGAAAGGGGGTGAAGCCGCTGGCGGCAGCGGAGAGGCAGGCCCTCCAAGTACGAATACGTCGCCGCGGCGGGCGATTGGAGCGGTCGGCGACGAGGCCGAGGCGAACGCGGACGTCACCGCGTACCTACGACCAGTTCGGCATCTGCTCTGCCGACCCCACCTTCCGTCCCACTACATGCGGCCGCACACAACTCCGGGGCTCTGGCGAGCTACTGCGGGGCGGGAACGTGATTCTCGAAGATTCCGTAAGCGACGGTGTTCCCCACCGAATCGCGAACGCTGCCCTCGTCAGCACCGAACGGTGCCCCTGTCGTCGTTGTGCTGCAGCCGAGGTTGGACTGTAGTTCGCCAACCTCGAACGAGCAGATCGCACTGCCGTCGGCAAGGAAGGTGTAGGTGCCGGGAGCGAGGTCCCCGTGAAGCGAAACGTCCCAGTGACACTGGCCGTAGGGCACCAGAGTGCACTTGTTCGTCGCCACACCGGACACGGTGTCGCCGGTCAGCATGGCCTGCCCGCCCTCGTGGCGGGCTGAGGCAGGGCCTGGGGCGCCCAGAAGGAAACCAGCGCCAACGGTGAGTGCGGCGAGAGCGCGCCGTGCGTCAGTGCGAAGTTGCATCGCATCGTCCTTTCCCCCGGATAACTCCATACTGGCAAATCTGGAACAGCGCGAGGAACGATCGCGTCGAGGGTCATCGCAATGAGCCCGAGGATGCTGCGGGCGGCGATCGAGCGCGTCAGCGCCGCCAGCTCGTCGCAGGGGCACCAGCTTGCCGAGGAGCCGTGGCGTCGCCTCTACCTCTGCTGACGCGAAGGTCGCTCATGCCCACCGTCTCCCCTCAGGATGTCGCGGGTCGCGATGGCAACCCGAATCCCTTCGGGCCCGCTGGAGCTCGGGAGGTAGAACACGGCCCCAGCAAACCGGCGACAACTGCAAGAGTCAAGCTGGTGCACGCGCGCGGTTGCCGGTCGCCGCGGGCCCGGAATGCGACGGTCGCATCCGGCCAGGGGCGATGCTGTTCTTTCCGGGTTCAGCTGAAGCCCCAGAGGAGCGAGGACCTGATTCGCCGGCGACGGGTCTCCTCGGCCCGCCGTCGGCTGGCGTAGAGCACCAGCTCGGCGTCGAGCACCCAGTCGGCTCCCCGATTGGCCTCGACCCGGGTCCGTCTGCCCACCAGCTCGGCGCTCAGCCTTGACTGTCCCAGACCGCGAGTCCGGAGCCCGTTCCCCTTGGGGAGCCGACGGCGGTTATCAGCGGAATCGACGAGCCGGCGCACGACGACGCCGGCGGTATGCGCGCCGCGCCTGCTACTGGGCGTTGCGGTCGCCGGTCTGGCCGCGCTCGATGAGGATCAACTGCTGGTTGCCGGCCAGGGCGGCGGTGTCGAGAGGCGCGGCCACCGCGATGATGGTGGCGGCCACCACGGCGGGCCTGCTGGCGCCGAGCGCCAGCCGCCGCGCCAGCGCCAGCGACGGCGACGGGGCCGGCGACACCATGAGGTCGCGCTGTGGGAGGCGGCGGCTGACCCTCTCGATGAGGGGCACCAGGGCGCACGTCACGGTGAGGCTGGCCAGGATGGCCACCTTGGTGGCGTACTCGGTGGGCTGGAACGACAACAGCACGGCGGCCACCACGGCGGTGACGGCGCCGTAGACGATCCGGCCGAGCGACGAGCGGGGCGCCGTCTGCGGGTCCGACATCATGAAGAACACGAACACGAGCACCTCGGGCGAGGCCACGACGTTGGCCCAGTAGGAGGCCCCGCTCACCGGCCCCTCGTGCCAG
>JALYMX010000471.1 GCA_030773495.1 Actinomycetota bacterium
CGTCCCACACGGTGGCGTCCACGCCGGCGGCGGCCAGCTGGTGGGCGGCGACCTCGGCCCGCTCCACCATGGCGCCCACGGCCAGGATGCACACCCGGCCGTCGCCGCGGTGCACCAGCCGGCCCCGCAGGCCCGACCCCACCTCGCCGGCCGCCGCCTGGCGGGCCGCTCCCTTCGGGTAGCGCAGCACGGCCGGCCCGTCGAGCTCCAGGGCCTGGTGCAGCATCACCGGCACCTCCTGGGCGGACGACGGGGCGAACACCGCCATCCCCGGGATCTGCAGGCACAGGGCCAGGTCGAGCACGCCGTGGTGCGACGGCCCGTCGTCACCGGTGATCCCGGCCCGGTCGAGGGCGAACACGACGGGCAGGCCGTGCAGGCCGACGTCGAGGTTGGCCTGGTCGAACGCCCGGGTGAAGAACGTCGAGTAGACGGCCACGACCGGGCGCAGCCCGCCCATGGCCATGCCCGCCGCTGCGGTGACGGCGTGCTGCTCGGCGATGCCGACGTCGTGGAAGCGGTCGGGGAAGCGCTCCTGGAACGGGAGGAGGCCGGTGGGCCCGGGCATGGCGGCGGTGATGGCGTGCACCTGGGGGTGCAGCTCGCCCACCTCGACGATGGCCCGGGCGAAGGCGTCGGTGTACCCGGCGGGTGCCCACTTGGGAGGGCCGGTGCCCGGGTCGAACACCGGGGCGTCGTGCAGGCACTTCTCGTCGTCGTCCTCGGCCGGCGGGTACCCCCGCCCCTTCTGGGTGAGCACGTGGACCACGATGGGGCCGTCGTAGGTGGCCGCCTTGCGCAGGGCGTCCTCCACGCCGGCCACGTCGTGCCCGTCGAACGGGCCGGTGTAGCGCACGCCGAGGTCCTCGAAGAACACCGGGGGCTCGAACACCTCCCGCACCGCCGCCTTCATGCCCTGCATGCTCGACCAGGCCAGGCCGCCCACGGCGGGGACCTCCAGCACGAGCTGCTCGAGGCGGTCGCGGAGGTGGACCCACCCGGGCCGCAGCCGCAGGCGGCTCAGGCTCTCGCCGAGCCGCGACGCCGTGGGGGCGTACGAGCGGCCGTTGTCGTTCAGCAGGATGACCACCCGCCGCCCGCTGTGGCCCAGGTTGTTCAGGCCCTCGAAGGCCAGGCCGCCGGTCATGGAGCCGTCGCCGATGACGGCCACGATGTGCCGGTCGGCGCCGCTGCGCTCGACGGCGGTGGCCAGGCCGTGGGCGTAGCTCAAGATGGTGGAGGCGTGGCTGTTCTCCACCCAGTCGTGCTCGGACTCCGCACGCGACGGGTACCCGGACAGGCCCCCCTCCTGGCGCAGGGTGGCGAAGTCGTCACGGCGGCCGGTGACGATCTTGTGGACGTAGGCCTGGTGCCCGGTGTCCCACAGGACGATGTCACGGGGGGAGTCGAAGACCCGGTGGAGGGCGAGGGTCAGCTCGACGGCGCCCAGATTGGAGCCGAGGTGGCCGCCGGTGACCGAGACGGCCTGGACGATGAACTCCCGGATCTCCCGGGCCAGGACCTCGAGCTCCTCCGGTGTCAGGGACTTGAGGTCGGCGGGGGAGTTGACGCGCTCGAGCACCATGCCGTTGCCACGGTAGCGGTGCCTCCCTCGCTACACGCAGTCGCCGGCGTCGTTCCCCGGCGCCGGGCGGCCCCACGCCTGGACGACGAGCGTGCGGGCCGGCCGGGGGCCGTCGAGCTCCACGAGGAACAGCCGCTGCCACTCCCCGAGCCACAGCGCGCCGTCGAGGACGGGGAGCACGACGGAGGGCTGGGTCACCAGCAGGCCGCGGACGTGGCTCCACCCGTTGGGGCGCTCCTGGGGCTCCAGGTTCTGCCAGCGCCGGGTGAAGTCGTCGTGGGCCCAGGCCCGCCCCACCGGGGCCAGCTCCTCCAGCACCGACGCCAGGTCGGCGTGCAGGCCGTCCTCGGCCTCGGTGACGGCCAGGCCGCACGAGGTGTGGGGGCAGAACACGCTGGCCACCCCGTCGGCCAGCCCGGCGCCGGCCACCACCGCAGCCACCGCGTCGGTGACGTCGACCATCTGGAGCGGGTCGTCGGTACGTAGGATGAGGCGTTCGGGCGCGCTCATCACCGTGGGCGCCGCCATCCCCGCCTCCACCCTCGGATCGATCGCCATGGACCGCTACCAGTACTTGATGCTCATGGGCCTGTGCCTCCTTATCACACTGCCCCTCGAGTTCCTCTTCGGGGCCCGGGTGTGGCGCCGGCCCCGGCGGCTGCTGGCCGCCCTCCTCCCGCCGGCTGCCGTGCTCATCGTGTGGGACATGATCGCCGTGGCGCGCGACCACTGGTCGTTCAACGAGAAGTACACGACCGGGTGGGAGATCGCCCCCGGCTTCCCGCTCGACGAGGTGGTGTTCTTCCTGGCCATCCCCATCTGCGCCCTGCTCACCTTCGAGGCCGTGCGCAACGTGCTGGCCCGCGTCGGGGGCAGGAGCCGGTGATCCCCGCCTACCCCGCGTTCTCGGTGCTGGCCGTCGTGGTGGTGGTGGTCCTCGAGCTGCGCTGGCTGCGCACAGGCGTGTTCCGGATGCCCGCCTACTGGGTGGCCATGGCCATCGTGTTCGCCTTCATGATCCCGGTCGACGGCTGGATGACCAAGCTGTCGGCGCCCATCGTGATCTACAACCCGGAGGTCCTGAGCGGCGTGCGCTGGCCGCTCGACATCCCCCTCGAGGAGTTCGCCTACGCGTGGGCCATGCTCACCCTCACCATCCTGCTGTGGGAGCGGGCCGGGCGCCGGGCCGAGGAGCCGGCGGGCGCCGGTAGCATGAGACGATGACCGGCGTCGCCATCGTCGCCGCCGCGCTCGTGGCCATGGAGGGCGTGAGCTACCTCACCCACCGCTTCGTGATGCACGGGTTCGGCATCGGCCTGCACCGCAGCCACCACGACACCGGCGAGGGCGGGTTCGAGCTCAACGACCTGTACCCGCTGATGTTCTCCTCGGTGGCCATCGCCATCTTCGCCGTGGGCACCCTCGCCTCGGCGCGGTCGCTCGTGCTGGTGGGCGTCGGGATCACGCTCTACGGGGTGTCGTACCTGTTCGTGCACGAGATCTACATCCACCGTCGCCTCGACCTCGTGCGCCGGCGGTGGCGGGTGCTCGAGTGGCTCAAGGCGTCGCACCGCGTCCACCACCTGTTCGGCGGGGAGCCGTACGGCATGCTGCTGCCCCTGGTGCCCAAGGAGCTGCGCCGGCGGGCCGAGCAGGCGACCTGGGACCCGTTCGAGGAGCGTCCCCGGCGCCGGGCCCGGGCGGCCGCCTGAGCAGTCGCTCCTCGGCCCGGCGCAGCCGGATGCGGTTGTAGCGCTGGGCGGCGATGCACGGCGCGTTGACGGCCACCCCGTAGAGCACCATGAACGGCGCCAGCAGCGGCGGGTTCCGGCCCACGAACAGCGGCGTGGGCGCCATGGCCAGCCAGTGGCCCAGCTCGGCCCGCCGGGTCTCGCGGGCGTGGCGGCGGAGGGCGTCGGGGTCCCGCCCGGCGAGGTGGCGCTTGTCGAACCCGCCGGCGAACACCGCCCCCGCCTCGGGCAGGAGGCGCTTCCAGCGCCTGATGCGCAGGACGTCGGTGTAGAGCCGGCCGCCCCGCTCCCACGACCGCTCCCGCAGCAGCCAGCCGTCGGACTCGAGGGGGGCGTCCGGGAGGCGGTGGACCAGGTAGCCGGCCGCCACCTGCACGCCGGCCCACGCCACGGCGTCCACCACCGCCACCCGGGCCAGCCGGCGCCACCTCATCCGCTGTCCGGGCTCCCCCGCCGGCCGGTGGGCACCGCCCGCCCCCGCCACCGGACCTGCCCCCGCAGGTGGGTGAGCACCAGCGAGCGCCCGAACACCACGAGGAAGAACGCCAGCGGGATCGGGAAGGCGGCGGCCGTGGCCCAGCCGAAGCGCCCGATGCGGGTCAGCATCCACTGCAGCTGGATGGCGTAGGCGGCGTAGAGGGCGAGGGCGGCGGGCAGGGCCGGCGATGCCCGGCCGGCACCGGCCCAGTCGGCGCCGGCGCCGGCCGTGGCCAGGTACCAGGGGGCCGAGATGCACCCGGACAGCCACACCGCCACCAGCACGAAGGTGGCCGGGCGGGCGGCCGCCGCCCCGCCGGCGAAGTTCTTGGTCCACCCCTCGACCAGCGAGGCGAGCCCGGCCGGGTACATGCGGAACCGCAGCGTCCCCCGCCCGCCCAGGCAGGTGACCCGGTGGCCGGCGGCGGTGAAGCGCCGGGCCAGGGCCACGTCCTCCACCACCTCCCCCCGCACGGCCCGGTGGCCGCCCACCGCGAAGTAGTCGTCGCGTCGGGCCACCAGGCAGGGCCCGAAGGCGCCGCGGGGCGACAGGCGCCGGCGCAGGGCGCCGAAGGCGTCCACCCCCATCATCGAGACCACGTTGAAGAACGCCGACAGGCGCTCGTAGAGGCGGGCGGTGACGTGGAAGGGCTGGACCGACAGCAGGCCCCCGCGCCGGGCCTGCTCGCCCACCACCCGGGCCAGCCCGCCCGGCTCGACCTCGGTGTCGGCGTCGAGGAAGACGAGGTTGGGCGCGGTGGCCACGCCGGCGCCGGTCCAGCACGCCCACGTCTTGCCCGTCCAGCCGTCGGGGAGCGCCTCGCTGCCCACCACCGTGGCGCCGGCCCGCCGGGCCACCTCGGCGGTGGCGTCGGTGGAGTGGTCGTCGACCACGATGACCTCCCGGGGAGCGGGGGCCTGGGCGGCGAGGGAGGCGAGGAGGCGGGGCAGGTTGGCCTCTTCGTCGCGGGCCGGGATGATCACCGACACGTCGCTGCTCGCGCCGGTGGGGGCGCCGGCGCCGGCGCCGGCGTCAGGCTCCGGGCGGCACCCGGGGACCGACCACAGCAGCCAGGCGCCGGTGAGCCAGCGGAGCGCCTCGAGGGCCAGGCGGGTGGCGCTCATCGCTCGGGCCGGGGCACGCCGACAGCGTGCCACCGGGCGGCGCTCAACCTCGGGCCAGCATCACCACCAGCTGCCAGAGGGCCAGGGCGACGGGTGCCAGCACCAGCAGCACCACGGCCCACCCGCCCCACGCCGAGGACCGCGTGGCGTCGCCCGCCCGTGCGCCGGCGGCCAGGCGCGCTCGACGAGCGGGTCGGCCCAGACGGCGGGCTCGTCGACGCCCATGGAGGTCGCCATCATCGCCTGGTAGACGAGCCGGGGGGCGGATCCGTTCCCGGGTTCTCTGCCGGGCCCCGCCGCCTCAGGTGCGCACGGCGGGGCGGGCCAGGCGGGCGGCCACCGCCAGCTTCTGCCAGGTGGGCACGCGCACCCGGGCCGAGAACACGTCGTAGTGGGCGGCCTCGATGCGGTGCAGGATCCCCGAGTACAGCGCCCGGGCCCCGGCGATGCAGCGGGCGGCGACCGGGGGGAGCATGGGGACGCCGAGGTCGGCCGACGCGTAGTACTCGCGGGTGCGCTCGATCTCGAAGCGCATCAGCGCCACCCAGGCCGGCGTCACCCGGCGCTCGGCCAGCGCCGCCTCGGCCCCGAACTTCCGCACGTCCTCCTGGGGCACGTAGACCCGGCCGCGGTCGAGGTCCTCGGCCACGTCGCGGAGGAAGTTGGTGAGCTGGAAGGCGATGCCGAGGTCACGGGCATGGCCGAACGCCTCGGGCGAGCGGGGCTCGAGGATGGGCAGCATCATCTCGCCGATCACCGCGGCGGACCCGTCCATGTAGTCGAGGAGGTCGTCGAAGGTCTCGTAGGCCTCGACGGACAGGTCCATGGTCATCGAGCGCAGGAACCGGCGCACGCAGTCGGGGTCGATGTCGAAGGCCCGCACGGTGTGGACGACCGCCTTCAGCACCGGGTGGTCGGAGCGGCCGGCGGCCACGTCGGCGAAGAAGCGGTCGCCGAAGTCGGCCAGGGCCCGCTCCCGCTCGGCCAGGGGCGCCGGCCCGAGGTCGTCCACGATGTCGTCGGCGTACCGGCACAGGCCGTACAGGGCGTGCACGTGGTGGCGCTTCACCCGGGGGAGCAGGCGGGTCGACCAGTAGTACGTGGTGCCGTAGCGCCGGTTCAGCTGCCGGCAGCGCTCGTAGGACTCCTCGAGGCTCACAGTGCCGCGCACCGTGCTCACCGCGCCAGCTGCTCCACCCTGTCCGCCGCCAGCCGCCCCGAGAGCAGCACCATGGGCACGCCCACCCCGGGGACGGTGCTCGACCCCACGAACACCAGGCCGGGCACGTGGCGCGACACGTTGTTGGGCCGGAACGGCCCGCTCTGGAAGAAGCGGTGGCTGAGGGCGAACGGGGTCCCCCGCTCCATGCCCTGGCGCTCCCAGTCCGTGGGGTCCACGAAGCGCTCGACCTCCACCTCCGACGGGTACCCGAGCGCCGCCACCCGCCGGGCCAGGTCCTCCTTCAGCCGCTCCCGCTCCGAGAGCCAGTCGATGTGCCCGTCCAGGTTGGGCACGGGCTCGAGGACGTACAGCGACGAGCAGCCCGGCGGGGCGAGGGAGGGGTCGGACGACGAGGGGCCGGTGACGAGGATCGACGGGTCGGGCATGCGGGTGCCGTCCTTCAGCAGGGCCTGGAACGCCCCCTTCCAGGCCTCGCCGAAGTGGATGTTGTGGTGGGCGGCGCCCTCCGGCCACTCACCCCGGGCGCCGGCCAGCCACACCGCGCACGAGGGCGAGTAGTGCCCCTTGCGGACGGCACGGGGCGCCTGGACCTCGGGCACCATGGTGCGGTAGGCGACGGGCAGGTCGGCGTTGAGCACCACGGCGTCGGCGCTGACGACCTCCCCACTGGCCAGGCGCACGCCGGCCACCGGGCCGCTGGTGCCCGACCGGCGCACCACCCGCTCCACCGTCTGCCCGTAAGAGAAGCTGGCGCCCGCCTTCTCGGCCACGGCGGCCAGCGCCCGGGGAACGGCGTGCATCCCGCCGGTGGGGAAGTAGACGCCCTCGACGGTGTCCATGTAGGTGATCACGCAGTACACGGCCAGCGCCTCGAACGGCGACAGGCCGGCGTACATGGCCTGGAAGGAGAACAGGCGGACCAGGCGGGGGTCGGAGAAGTAGGACTCGACCACGGGGTTCAGCCGGCGGAACCCGCCCATGCGCACCAGCTCGAGGATGGGCCCGAGGGGCCAGGCCAGGTCGAGCACCGAGTCGAAGTTGCGGTTGATGAAGTTGGGCAGCTCGAGGCGGTAGAGCCGGGTGAGCCAATCGCAGAACCGCCCGAACGCCTCGGCCTCCCCGGCCCCGCACTCCCGGCGGATCTCCTCGGTCATGGCCTCCCGGCCGTGGCGCACGCGGATGGCCGAGCCGTCGGCGAAGCACGCCCGGTACATCGGGTCGACGGGGGCGAGCGACAGGTGCTCGGTCATGTCGGCGCCGGCCGCCGCGAACACGTCGGCCAGCAGCCCGGTCATGGTGAGCACCGAAGGGCCGGTGTCGAAGCGGTAGCCGCCGACCTCGAGCAGGCCGGCCCGCCCGCCCGGCAGGTCGCCCCGCTCCAGGACCACGACCTCGTGGCCCCGCCCGGCCAGGTGACAGGCGGCGGACAGCCCTCCCAGGCCCGCCCCGACCACGACCACGCGCACGCCCCATGCTCGCCGCCGATCGCTCGCGGTGCAAAAGGGGCCGCGTTGGGGCAAGGTGTCCTGATGCCCCGCTGGCTCGTTCCCGTCCTGTGGGTGGCCACCGCGGCGCTGCTCGCCGGCGGCCTCGTCGGCGTGGGCGCCGGCGTCGGCGAGGGCGTGGGCGAGGGC
>JALYMX010000472.1 GCA_030773495.1 Actinomycetota bacterium
GGGCGGCGACCGACACCGCCGGCGGACCGGCGACGAGCGGCGCGGGGCCACACGGTTTGGCCGCCGCGCCCGGCACCCAACCTGACCCCCACCGAGGGGTGACGACGTCCGGGCGGGCCCAGCTCGACATCGACGAGGTCGACCTGGAGGAGCTGGCCCGCAAGCTCTACGACCGGGTGCGCAGCCTCCTGCGCACGGAGCTCCTCGTGGACCGCGAGCGCTCCGGCCTGCTCAGTGACTTCCGCTAGGAGGGACGATGCCGATAAACGACGACACCCAACTCGGCCTTGCCAACCGCTTCAAGGTCACCATCGACAAGAGCGACTACGACCTGGGCAGCTGGGCCAAGGTGGAGGGGCTCGACGTGAAGTGGGACCTCGTCGAGTATCGGAGCGGCGACGGCGCCAACAACCGCTGGTACTTCCCCGGCAAGACCGACTACTCGACGATCAAGCTCACCCGTGCCGCGTGCAAGGACACCGGAACGGTGAAGAAGTGGCTGACCGCCACCTCTTTCGAGCACGAGGCGCACAGCGGCAAGATCGAGCTGCTCGACTCGAAGAACGGGAAGGTGGCGGACTGGACGCTGAAGAACGTCCTCCCGCTGAAGTGGTCCATCACGGGATTCGACGCGTCAGCCAGCAAGGTGGCCACCGAGACCCTCGAGCTGGCCCACCTCGGCTTCCTCGACGACGACGTCGCGTGAGCTACGGCACGCCGCAGGAGGGGGCCCGATGCCGCTGAGGACCGACGCCATGCTCGGCATGGCGATGCGCTTCGCCGTCGTGGTGGACGGCATCGACCTCGGCGGGTGGGCCAAGTGCGACGGGCTGGCCGTGGAGTTCAAGGCCGAGAAGATCAACGAGGGCGGCAACTACGAGCACGACATCTTCCTCCCCGGACAGGTCACCTACGAGAGCATCAAGCTCGAACGGGCGATGACGCTCGACGACTCGGCGAGCGTGATGCGGTGGCTGTCGTCGAAGGTGCGGGACTACGAGGGGGGCACGGCGCAGATCTCGCTGTTCGACGCCCACGGCGACAAGGTGGCCAGCTGGTCGCTGCGCAACGTCTATCCCGTCAAGTGGACGGGCCCGTCGCTGAACGCCACCGGCAAGGACGTGGCCGTCGAGCGGTTGGAGCTGGTGCACGAGGGATTCCTCTAGGGGGACGGGGACATGGACAGAGCCAGGCTGACCTGCAAGATGCCACCGGGGATGGTGTACTTCGACTTCAACCCGACCGCGCTCACCTTCTCGCGCCAGATGGTGTCGCAACAGCGGGGCTCGAGCAGTGCCCAATCCGGATCACCGGCAGGGAGCACGGCCACCATCTTCCGGGGCAGCCCACAGTCGTCCATCACCATCGACAAGCTGATTCTGGTCGGTGCGGACACCAAGTACCGCTGCGACACGTTGCTCGGCTGGCTCAGCCCGAACATGGGGCTGGTGGGCGCGCTGATGTCGGCGGTTGGTGTTCCTCTGGCCTCGCGGCCGCCGGTCCTCATCTTCCAGTGGGGCCCCCCGATGGCCGGCTTCATGTACGACTGCGTGCTCAAGTCGTGCAAGATCATCTACAAGCGCTTCGACCCGAGTGGAATCCCGCTTCGGGCGGAAGCGAGCCTCACGCTCCAGCAGCAACCGAGCCTCCTGGCCTCGCTTCCCACCAACCCGACGTCCGGGGGCCTGCGGGGCAGGCAGCGCCACGTCGTGAGCGACGGCGAGAACCTGCAGACCATCGCCACCGCCACCTACGGCCGGCCCGGGCACTGGCGGGCGGTCGCCGAGGCCAATGGCATCGACGACCCGTTGCGGGTCCGGCCCGGCGCCGTGGTGTACCTCCCGAACGCCGGCGAGCTGTCGACGGGGAGTTGACGATGCCTCCCCTCGCCACGGACACGACGGCGACCGTGCGTCCCCACGTCAGCTTGGAGCCGCTCGGGCTGCCGCTCCCGCCGGCGGTGGAGCCGAAGCTCGTCCGCGTCGTGGTCGACACCCATCTCCACCTGCCCGACATGTTCGAGCTCACCTTCCTCGACGAGGAGGGGACGGTCGTGGCCGAAGCCGGCCTCGGGATCGGCACCGAGGTCGCCGTGCACGCCGGCGCCGCGGGCAGCTCGTCCACCGAGAAGCTCATCGCCGGCGAGGTGACCGCCATCGAGGCGGTGTGCGAGGAGTTGGTGATCCACACCGTCGTGCGCGGCTACGAAAAGGCCCACCGGCTGCAGCGGGCCCGGCGGACCCGCACCTACGTGGACATGACGGACTCCGACGTCGCCGAGAAGGTCGCCCGTGACGCAGGGTTGAGCGTCGGCACCGTCGACAGCACGAGCGCCAGTCACACCCACCTCTCGCAGGTGGCCCAGACGGACTGGGAGTTCCTCAGGCAGCGGGCCCGCGAGATCGGCTACGAGGTCGGGGTCGCGCAGGGGGAGTTCTTCTTCCGCAAGGCATCGGGGAACACCTCCATGGGGGGCGGGCTGGTGGGAGCGGCCGCCGGGGCGGCGGCCGGCGCCGCCGGGCTGGGCCCACCCACGCTCACGTTCAAGGAGAACCTGATCTCCTTCCGCCCCCGCCTGAGCGCCGCGTGCCTGACCCCCGAGGTCGAGGTCCGCGTGTGGGACCCGAAGGCCGCCGAGGTCGTCGTGGGCTCCCACGGCGCGGAGACGGGAACGGCCGAGCTCGAGGACGATCCCAAGGACCTCGCCGACCAGTTCGGCAGTGGGTTCCTGGGCTTGCCGATCCCCATCCCTCCCGTACCGGGGCTTCCGAACCTCGGGCCACAGCCCAGCACCAAGGCGTTCGTCGTGGCCAACCGGCCGCTCGGGTGGGGGGCGACGACCAGCGCGGTGGCCGACCAGGTGGCCCTGGGCGTGGCCGAGCACGTGGCGAGCACATTCGCCGAAGCGGAGGGCTACGCGGTTGGCGACCCGGCCATCCAGGCCTCCAAGAAGGTCGACGTCAAGGGCGTGCCGAAGCCCTTCGAGGGCAAGTGGGTGGTCACCAACGCCCGCCACGTCTTCGACGACGAGGAGGGCGGTTACCACACCCAGTTCTTCGTCAGCGGCCGCCACGAGCGTTCGCTCCTGGGGCTGGCCTCGGGGGGCGCGACGGACGACGGCCGGTCGACCATCGACGGGATGGTGAGCGGAATCGTCACCAACAACAACGACCCCGACGAGATGGGGCGGGTGAAGGTGGCCTTTCCGTGGCTGGCGCCGGACTACGAGTCGGACTGGGCCCGGGTGTGCCAGTTCGGGGCCGGCGAGTCGTACGGGGCGGTATTCGTCCCCGACGTCGGCGACGAGGTCCTCGTCTCGTTCGAGTTCGGCGACGTCCGGCGCCCCTACGTGCTCGGCGGGTTGATCAACGGCAAGAGCAGCGTCGACCTCGGCGGCCCGCCGGTCAAGGCCACCGGGCCGGTGTCTCGGGTGGTCAAGAGCGGCTTCGTCTCCCGAGCCGGCCACCGCCTCGTCTTCGACGACGACGGTCACCCGACCGGGAAGCTGTCGGCCATCACGCTCGGGACGAAGGGCGACAACCTGGCCCTGAAGATCGACCAGACCAACGGCACCGTGACCCTGTCGTGCAAGCCGGCACCGCCGGAGAGCGTGAAGCCGACGGGGACCGTCACGATCGAGACGGGGAAGGCCGGGACGATCGACATCAAGACCGGCGAGGGCGGCACCGTCAACATCGACGGGGGGGCGAGCCTGAGCTTGAAGGCGCAGGCGAGCGTGAAGATCGAGAGCCAGGGCGTGGTCGAGATCAAGGGACAGCTGGTCAAGCTGAACTGAGGGCGGGCGAATGAGCAACGACGACTTCATCGGGGCGGGGTGGGCCTTCCCACTTCGCGTCGACGCCACCGGGGGCATCGCCCTGGTGCGGCGCGAGCAGGAGCTCGAGGAGGCCATGCGCCTCGTGCTGTCGACCCACCCCGGCGAGCGACCCATGCGCCCCGACTTCGGGTGCCCGCTGCGCGAGTTCGTGTTCCGGGGGGCGAACGACCAGACGGCGGCCGAGTTGGCTCTCGAGGTGCGCAACTCGCTCCTGCGGTGGGAGCCCCGAGTGGACATCGAGAACGTGGTCGTCACCGCCGATCCCCAGGACCGAGCCCTGCTCTACATCGACATCCAGTACCGCCCCAAGGCGACCAACGACCACCGCAACCTGGTCTTCCCCTTCTACACGATCCCCGACGACGGGAGCGACTACTGATGACGCTGCCCGCCCCCAACCTCGACGACCGCCGCTTCCAGGACCTGGTCGACGACGCCAAGCGGCTGGTCATGCAGCGCTGCCCGGAGTGGACCGACCACAACGTCTCCGACCCCGGGGTCACGTTGATCGAGACCTTCGCCTTCGTGGCCGACCAGGTCCTGTACCGGCTCAACCGGGTGCCCGACCGGCTGTACGTGAAGTTCCTCGAGCTCATCGGCGTGCGCCTGCTGCCGCCTACACCTGCCCGCGCGCCGGTCACGTTCTGGCTGTCCGCCCCTGCCCGGGCACCGATCGCCATCCCCACGGGCACAAAGGTGGCGACGGTTCGCAGCGAGTCGGAGGACCCTGTCGTGTTCTCCACGTGCGCCGACCTCGCCATCGTCCCCTGCGCGCTCCAGCACGCCGGCCGCCTGGCCGCGGCGGACGAGTTCGACGAGCGCAGCGAGGACCTGCGCCTCGGGGTCTCGTTCGCCCCGTTCTCTCCAGTGCCGGCGGAGGACGACGTCCTGCTCATCGGGCTCACCGAAGCGGTTCCCTCGTGCGCGCTGCGCCTCGAGTTCCGTTGCCACGTCGAGGGCGTCGGGGTGGACCCGGACCACCCGCCGCTCGTCTGGGAGGCGTGGGGCGCGGGCGGGTGGCTGGCGTGCGACGTCGATCACGACACCACCGGCGGACTCAACCGCGACGGCGAGGTCGTGCTCCACGTCCCCGCCGGCCACGAGGCCCGCGTCCTCGACGGACGACGCGCCGGGTGGGTGCGGGCCCGGGTCGTCGCCGCCGAGGCGGAGCAGCCCGCCTACAGCTCGTCGCCGGTGATCCACGGCATGGCGGCCGGCACCATCGGCGGGACCGTCGACGTGGTCCACGCCGACATCGTGGAGAACGAGCCCCTGGGCGTCTCCGAGGGGGTTCCGGGCCAGCGCTTCCGCGTGTCCCGGGCGCCCGTCCTGGCCGGAGCCGGCGCTCCCGTGCTCGACGTGAGCTCTCCGGATGGCTGGGAGGAGTGGGCCGAGGTCGGCGACTTCGGGGCCAGCTCGGCCGAGGACCGCCACTTCCTCCTCGACGCCGTCAACGGGGAAGTGGCCTTCGGGCCGGCGGTCCGCGACGCCGACGGCGCACTGCGCTCGCACGGCGCCGTCCCACCGCGTGGCGCGTACGTGCGCATGCGCTCGTACACCACCGGCGGCGGGCGCCGGGGCAACGTGTCCCGCGGGGCCATACGGACGCTCAAGTCCTCGATCCCGTTCGTCTCGGCCGTGGAGAACCGCAGGGCGGCGCAGGGAGGTGTCGACGGCGAGGACATCGAGTCGGCCAAGGCGCGGGGGCCAATCCAGCTGCGCACCAGGGCGAGGGCGGTGACCGCCGAGGACTTCGAGCAGCTCACCCGGGAGGCCGCGCCGGAGGTCGCCCGCGTGCGCTGCGTCCCGGCCGGCGACCAGGCGGAGGCGGGCACGGTGAAGGTGCTGATCGTGCCGGCGGCACCGAGCGTTCGGGGCAACATCCGCTTCGAGGACCTCCTGCCCGCGGAGCAGACCTTCGAGCGGGTCCGAGAGCGACTCGACGCAGCCCGCCTGATCGGTACGCGCGTCGTCATCGAGCCACCGCTCTACCGCGGCGTGACGGTGGTGGCCCGGCTGAAGGCGCGGCGCCGGGCCAGCGCCGCGCGGGTGAGCGAGGACGCTCTGGAACAGCTCGACTGCTACCTCAACCCGCTCACCGGTGGCCCGGAAGGGAGGGGTTGGCCGTGGGGCCGCCCGGTGCAGGCCGGAGAGATCTTCGCCGTCCTCCAGAGCGTGTCGGGCGTCGACCTGGTTGAGGACGTCCGCGTCTTCGGCGCCAACCCCGTGACCGGTGAGCGCGGGCCGCAGTGCCAGCGCCTCGAGTTCGAGCCCCACAGCCTGGCGTTCTCGTACAACCACCAGTTGCGCGTCGAGGAGGCGTGATGCGGGGCGCCATCCCGGGTCTGCCCAGCCCCACGCCGCTCGCCGGTCTCCTCCCGGGCATCTTCCAGGAGGAGGACCGGTTCGCGCTGCGGTTCACCGACGGCCTCGACGAGGTGCTGGCGCCCGTCTTCGCTACCCTCGACTCGCTCGAGGCCTACGTCGACCCTCTGCTGTCGCCAGCCGACTTCCTCGACTGGCTCGGCGGGTGGGTCGGCGTCATCCTCGACGAGAACTGGCCGGTGGAGCGACGCAGGTTGCTCATCGCCAACGCGGTCGACCTGTACCGAACGAGGGGAACGGCCGAGGGCCTCCGCGCCGAGCTGGAGCTCCTCACCGGCGGGGCCGTCGACATCCGAGAGAGCGGCGTCAGCTTGTGGTCGCCGACGCCGGGCGGTGAGGCCAGTGACCACGAGCCGCCGTGGGTCGCCGTCCGCGTCGTCGTCACCGGCGAGCCGGCGGTCAGTCGACGCGCCGTGGACGCCGTCGTCGCCGCTGCCAAGCCGGCCCACGTGGCCCACACCGTCGAAGTCGTCGGCCCGTGACCGCTCCGTTCCGTCCGCCGAGAGGGGTTCCACGATGATCGTGTGCAAGAAGTGCGGGTTCCACAACATCGACGCGGACACCTTCTGTGGTGCCTGCGGCGGGTTCCTGGAGTGGACCGGGGAGAAGGTCGCGCCGGCGCCGGCCGCCCCGGCGCCCGAGGCCGAGCCCGAGGAGAAGGCCAAGAAGGGCCTGCTCGCCCGGGTCCAGTCGGTGCTGTACCTGGACGTGGGCGAGAAGGAGGAGATGGCGCCGGCCAGCCCGGCAGGGCCCGGCCTCGGCGGGCCTCGACCGCCGGGATTGGGCGGCCCACCTCCGCCCGGTGGACCTCCGCGCCCGCCCGGCGC
>JALYMX010000473.1 GCA_030773495.1 Actinomycetota bacterium
GCCGACCACACGGCCGGGCCGGCCCACGCGATGCGCTGGCGCAGCGTGGCGGTGTCGACGGCGCCGCCCGTGCCGGCCTCGGCCAGCGCCTCCAGCACCAGGCGCCGCTGGGGCACGGCGTGGGGCTCAGGGCACCACGGGGCCAGTGGGGGGACCGGCTTGTCCTTGGCGTCGATGGCGCCGGCCACGCTCAGGTGCAGCTCGGCCCCGAGCCAGGCGGCGACCAGCCAGGACCAGCGGCGCGGCGCCTCGAGGCCCAGCCACTCGTCGTACGCCGCCGTCGGCAGGGCGCCGCCGGTGGCCTCGTCGGCGGCGACGAGCCCGGCGGCACCGGCGAGCTCCACGAGCCAGGCCGCTCCGCTCTCGGTGCGACCGGTGGCCTTGGCCATCCGGCGCACGTCGCGGATGCCGACGCCCCCCGTCTTGAGCATCCTGGGCGGTGCCTCGCCGAAGGCGTCGAGCACGGTGGCCACGTCGCCCACCAGGCGCAAGGCGTGCTCGGCGCCCGCGGTGTCCACCGCGCCGGCGTCCACGGCGACGGGGTCGAGCGCCGGTGGCCGGTTGGCCAGCACCGGGAACGGCCTCCCGCCCCGCAGGCCCACACCGGCCTCCCGCGGCATGACCACCGAGTTCCACGAGACCGGGACCACCAGCCCCCGGTTGGCCAGCCACCCCACAGGGGTGCGGTCGTACAGGTAGGCGGTGCCGCCCGGGACGGAGACCGCCGGGTACCGCCAGGCCAGCTCGTCGACCAGCTCGTCGGTGCCCTCGGGTCCGCCCTCGACGGCGGCCCGGACCACGGTGGGGTCGGCCAGCGCCCCGGCGAGGGCGGCCAGCGTGGCCGTCTTGGTGCGGCCGGCCGTGGCGCCGAGGCGCCGGGCCATGGCCGCCAGCTCCGCCGCGCTGCGCCGGCCCAGCACCTCGTCGGCCGGCGGGCCGAGACCGGCCGGGTAGGGCAACTCCTGCGCCCCGTGGACGGGACGCAGCTCGTCACCGGAGCGGAACACCAGGGCCAGGTCCTCCAGGCGGCCGAGGGCCCGGTCGAGATCGCCCTCGTCGACGGGATGGCCGAGGAGGCGGCGCAGGGCGCCCACCGTGGCCGGGGAGGAGAGCAGGCACAGCGAGTCGAGCACCTGCAGGCACCACTGGTCGAGATGGCGGCGGCAGGCGGCGACGCTCTGGGCCAGTGCGGCGCGAAAGCCGAGGGCCTCGAAGTCCGGCGGGGGCGGGTCGGCCAGGTCCGGCCGGGCGGCCAGGAGCGCCTGGAGCCGCTCGTCGCTCCACCCCGACAGGGCGCGGGTGACCCCGTCGTCCGGTGCGCTGCCGATGAGCTTGTACATCGCGGCGGTGGCCACGCTCGCCTCCACAGGTGTTCGTGCCGAACCAAGGTCAAGACGCCGGGGAAGCGGGATGACCCTATCGAGAGGCGGAGGCGCGGGGGTGGATGCCGCTCAGATGTCGGCGGTGCCGCCGGAGCCGGTGAGGCGCAGCGACGCGCCGTCGGTCGTCTCCAGGGTGGAGACGCGCAGGCCGAGGCTGGACAACGTCACCGTCCCGTCGCCGTCGGGCAGGGCGGCGACCAGCCGGCCGCCGCGGAGGACGAACAGCTCCACGGCCTTGGTGAGAGGCTCGACGACGAGCACCTCCTCCACGCCCAGCTCGGCGAAGAACCCCAGCTTGTCGTAGGTCTCGTCGCCGGGCGAGAGGATCTCGACCACCAACAGCGCCGGCCCCTCCACCGCCTCGTCGGACACGTGCTCGTGCCGTGCCACGATCAGATCCGGGACACGGTAGTCGTCCCAGCCCGTGCCCTTCCGCCGCAGCGCCGTCTCGTAGAGCGTGACCAGCCCGCGAGCCTCGGCGAGCGGGAGGAGGTTGGCGACGAGGCGTGCTCCGAGGCGCTGGTGGTGGCTGGACGGCGGGGGCACCATGTGGAGCACTCCCTCCCACACCTCGTCGAACACGTCGGCGCCCATTCGGCGGCGCTGCTCGAGGAGGCGCTCTGGCACGTCCAGCATCACGGCCCGCATGCGTTCAGCTTGTCATACGGGCGAGTGCCCTGAACTGACGGCGATCGGCTGCGCGACTGCCTGGACGAAGCTTCGCTAGGCGGCGACGGGCAGCAGGCTGCGGGCCAGCTCGCACAGGGCCCGGACGGCCGGCGAGTCGGGGGCCACGTCGAGCGGCGCCAGGCCCTTGCGGTCGGCGTCGACGATGGCGGGATCGTCGGGAACGGCGACGATCTCGTGGTCGGCGAAGGCGGACCGGATGGTGGCCAGGTCGTCGTCCCCCCGGACCCGGCTGGCCACCACGACCACCCGCCCCAGGCGCTTCTCGCGCGCCAGTCCGGCGGCCCGTACGCCGACCTCGATGGACTTGGGGGTGGGTTCGACGACGACGAGCACGGCGTCGACCCGCTCCTCGCCGAGACGGGTGAGGGTTCCGATCCCCGCCTCCAGGTCGGCGATCACGGTGGACTCTGCGAAATCAACGGACCCGAGCAACTGCTCGGGAGACAGCCCGCATCAGGCTCAGCCGGGCTCCGGGTTGTCGATGCGGCTCACCACGGCGAGGCGGACGCCGTCGGGAGCGTCGGAGCCGAAGCGCTCGATGAGGTCGGCCCACCCGGGTGCGTGCTCCTCCTCGCCCTCGCTCAGCGCCTCGCGCATGGCCACCAGGCGCTCCGTCTCGTCGTCGCCGACACCGAGCGAGATGCCGAGGTTGGGGTTGGAGTCGCAGTCGAGCGCCACGACCGACAACCCGTGGCGGGCCAGCGTGCGGGCCACGACGGCCGACGTCGTCGTCTTTCCGGAACCGCCCTTGCCCACGACCGCGACCCTCATGCGTGCTGCTCCTCGCTCAGTGCCACGACGAGCGACTCTACCGCCTGCACCGCCGCTGAGTCGGGCGCCAGGTCGATGGGGGCGGCGGCGCGCCGCTCGGCCTCGGCCAGCGCCTCGTCCCACGGCACGCTGGCCATCACGTCGAGGCCGGTGCGCCGGGCCACCAGCTCGGTGTCGCCCGGCTCCCGCACCTTGTTGGCCACCGCCACCACCCGCCGAGGCCCGTCCTCGGCATGGGCCAGGCGGGCCAGACGGCGCCCGGTGAGCAGGGACTTGGCGGTGGGCTCGACCACCACGAGCACCGTGTCGGCGTAGTCCCCCCAGCCCGAGAACGGCTGCCGGGTGCCGCCGGGCAGGTCGCCCACCAGCGCCCACCGGTCGGTGGGGAGCTCCCGGAGGATCTGGCGGAAGGCGAACTGCGAGCGGAACAGCGAGGCCACCTGGCCGCGGTGCTTGCCGAACTGGAGGAAGCGCACGCCGTCGGGCGCCTCGACGGCGTACCGCTCCACGGCCTCCGCCGCCGTGAGGCCGGTGCGGAGGCGGTAGCGGGGGCCGGGCTCGCCCTCCTTGCGCTCCTCGATGGCCTCGTCGGGGAGGGGTGCGTCGGAGATGTCGAGCCCGAGGGAGAACGCCAGCCCGGGCATCGGGTCGGAGTCGATGGCCAGCACGGGGCCGCCACGCCGGGCGAGGGCCCGGGCGAAGGTGCCGGCGATGGCCGACTTGCCGACGCCCCCCTTGCCGACGAAGGCGACCCGCACGCCCCCACGGGTCCCCCCGGTGGGCGCATCCCCGTCCTCGAGCGTCTCGACGTCCGCGGTGGCCTCACTCATCACGCCGCGACTCTACTTCGCTGCTTCCTGTTTGCTTCTGGCCGTCCTTCGTCCGAAAGAGAGCGAAATACCGACGAGTTCCACCCGCCGCGTAGTGGTCTCACCGCGGTGCGTGAAAGGTGCGAATAGACCGGTTGGGAGTTTGTGCACGCTGCGCGAGAAGCGGCTAGTTTCCCCGCTCAACGGGGGCGGGTGGAGCACCAAGGGCGGGTCGAGGGAGCGAGCGGCGCTGCTGCTTCGTTCGGCGCCGTCCCATGCACGCACTGGGACACCCGAGGAGGCACCTCTGCCGAGAACGCCCAGGCCCTGCGGGCGCCGTGGCCCCGGCCCCGCCAAGCCGTTGTCCGTCGTCGTCGTCGCCTTGGTGACCGCTGTCGCGCTGGCGCTCGCCGTCGGCACGCCGGTCGCCGTCGCCGGCACGTCATCCGTGAACGGGTCCCGCAGCGCCGCGGGCCTCCCACCGCTCTCCGGCCACGCAGGCCTCGACGGGCTGGCCGCCGACCACTCGCGCGCCATGGCCGCCCGAGGGTCGCTGTTCCACACGCCCAACCTCCCAGCCGCCGTCGGCAGGGTCGTGCCCGACTGGATCCGGGTCGGCGAGAACGTGGGGGTGGGGCCGTCGTTGGCCGACGTCGAGGCCGACTTCGAGACGTCGTCGGTGCACCGCGCCAACATCCGCGGCGACTTCACCCTGGTGGGTGTGGGCGCCGTGCGCGACGACGCCGGCAAGGTCTGGGTGACGCAGGTGTTCGCCAAGGCGCCCGCCAACGATGCGCCGGCCGAGAGCGCTCCGGCGCCGCCGCAACGGGCGTCGCGCAGCGCGCCCCGCGCCGCTCCGGCACCCACTGCCCCCCGCCCCACCGCTCCTCGGTCCCCGTCGCCCCGGCCGGCCC
>JALYMX010000474.1 GCA_030773495.1 Actinomycetota bacterium
CTCGAGCGCTTCCTCGAGGTGCTGGAGTCGGTCCCCGACGCCGAGCCTGCCCGGGCTCCGAGCCACGAGGAGTTCGGGTTCATGTTGGAGGCGATGATGGCCGCGACCGGCGAGCGTCAGCCGGTGGGCGCCGGGTAGGTCACCGACGGAGGGTCGGAACTCAGTGGCGGGGATCATCAGCCGGACGGGGCCTTTGCCGCCCCGTCCGGCTGGCCTGGCTTTCCGGGGGTCCTGCGGTACTGCGGTACGCGAGAGGCAGACGTCCTCCACTGACCCCCGATGCCCGGTCGCGGACAGGGCCGATCAGCCGCTCGACATCGCACCCGGCTACCGCACCACTCGGGCGCCCCGGTGACGCTCCGCTACGGGCTTCGCGGGATGGCTCCGATCGCGGGAGCCAGACTGAAACATGACCTCAGACCTCTGGAAGGCCGTCGACCGCTTCATCTGCGAACGCCTTCTGCCACCCGACGCGGCCCTCGACGCCGCCTTGGCCCACAGCGCGGACGCCGGCCTGCCGGCGATCAGCGTGACGCCCAACCAGGGGATGTTGCTGGCCCAGCTCGTGCAGCTGTGCTCGGCGCGTAGGGTGCTCGAGATCGGCACCTTGGGCGGCTACAGCGCCATCTGGCTGGCGCATGGTTTGGAGCCGGGCGGTCAGTTGATCACCCTCGAGGTCGACCCCCACTACGCCGGCGTCGCCCGGACGAACATCGCCGGCGCCGGGCTCGCGCAGGTGGTGGAGGTCAGGGTGGGACGGGCGCTCGAGTCCCTGGCGCAGCTCGGCGCCGAGGGCGCTGGTGCGTTTGACCTCACCTTCATCGATGCCGACAAGCCCAACAACGCCGAGTACTTCCGGTGGGCGCTGCGGCTGTCACGCGCCGGAAGCGTGATTCTGGTCGACAACGTCGTGCGTGAAGGAGCGGTCGTAGACGCCGGCAGCACCGATGCGGCGGTGCGTGGCACCCGGCGCCTCTACGACTTGATGCGTACGGAACCGCGAGTGCGCGCCACGGCGATTCAGACGGTGGGAAGCAAGGGCTACGACGGATTCGCACTCGCTGTCGTCACGAACGGTGAGTAGCGGATGAAGTCGCCACGACAAAGCGGTCGCCGGCCTCTACGGGCAGGGGGACGGGGCGACGGAGGCGCGGCGCGTCAGGGCGGCCTTCTGCACCCGCAACACGGCTGCTCAGCAGACCACTGCCGCTCAGCAGGCGACTCCTCCCCGGGCGGTCCAGGCGCGACCAAGGCCAGCGCGCCGGCGCGATCGGTCGGCTCGGTTCACGCTCCTCAGCTCGGCGACCAGGGCGCGCAGCAGCGCTCGGAGAACTCTCGCTCGGCTGCCACCAGCCCCGTGAGCCGACGTCGGCCAGGCTGGGCGCGCCCTAGTTCCACCACCGTCACCGCCGTGGCCAGGGCGTCGAGGACGTCGTCGTCATAGATCGGCCCGTCGAGACCCGACCGCCGGTGGTGGAAGCGACGCTCCACCTTGGCCTGACGGTCGCCGAGATGACTCCACACACGTCCGTTGATCGAGATCTGGGTGACCGCCGAGCGAGGAACCAGCTCGAGGCCGGCCGCCACGGTGGCCTTCTTCGACCACTCCAGGGCGGCGTCGAGATCGGGCGCCTTGATCACCCAGAAGCCCCCGAGCTGTTCCTTGGTCTCGGCGAACGGGCCGTCGGTCACGATGACCTCGTCGTCCTGCGCCCGCATCACGGTGGCGGTGCTCGGCGGCTCGAGCCCGCCGGCGAACACCCATGCTCCCTGGGCCTGCAGCTCGGCGTTGAGGGCGTCCACGTCCTTGTAGGCCCGCTCCATCTCCTCGGCGGACGGCGGAGAGTCGTCCTCGTTCATGTGCACCGCCAGCAGGCACTGCTGCATGTCGCCCTCCTCTCGACGGCCCGGCACCGTACCGGGCCCTTCACCCCCTCCTAGGATCGGCGAGGTCGGGAATCGACACCTCGTTCGAGAATCTCCCCGGGAATCAGGTCACGAGCAGCGACGGGCGACCTCGCCGAGCAGGTCGACGGCGGCCAGGTCATCGTGGGCGAGGTGCTGGAGCATGAGGCGCTGCACGCCGGCGTCCTCCAGCCGCCGCACCCGGTCGACGACCTCGTCGACCGTGCCGACCACCCACTCGTCACGATGGGCGGCCAGCCAGTCGTCCTCCGGGCCGGTGGCGCCGGCATGGGCCATGGCCGCCCGCGCCCGGCGCCGCACGTCGTCGTCGTCGACACCCAGCACGCATCGCGTCATCACGGAGAACACGAGGGCGTCCTCGTCCCGCCCCGCCTCCTTGCACGCATGCGCCACGACGGCCCGCCGGCGCCGGCACTCGTCCACAGAGGCGAAGACGGTGTTGTACTCGTCGGCCCATCGAGCGGCCAGCGCCGCGCTGCGCCGGCCTCCTCGCCCGCCCACGATGAGGTTGGGATGGGGCCGCTGCACCGGCTTGGGCAGGGCGTCGAGGCCGTCGACCCGGTAGTGCCGGCCGTGGAAGTCGAACCGGTCCGCACCCCATGAGCGGTGCACGATCTCGATCTGCTCCTCGAGCAGTTCCATGCGCGTCGCCGCCGGCGGGAAGGGAAACCCGTAGACGGCGTGCTCGGCCTCCAGCCACCCGGCGCCGATGCCGAGCTCGACCCGGCCGCCAGACACGTGGTCGGCGGTGACGACCATCTTGGCGAGCACCGACGGGTGGCGGAAGGTGGCCGGCGAGACCAGCGTGCCCAGGCGGATCCGCCCGGTGACGCCGGCCAGAGCGGCCAGCGTGGCCCATGCGTCGAGCGAGCCCCGGTCGACCTGGCCGACGACCGAGAGGTAGTGGTCGGACCGGAACAGCCCCTCCAGGCCCGCCTCCTCGCAGCTCCGGGCCAGCGCCACCCACTGGTCCCAGGTGACGTCCTCCTGGCCCTCGATCATCAGGTTGATGCGCATGGCTTCCGGGCCCCGGCCTCACCCGGCGACGAGCTCGAGAAGCTCGTTCTGGGCGGCCAGCTCGGCGGAGAGCGTCTTGTAGCCGACGTCGTCGAACAGCACGACGAGGCGGTCCCCCTCCACGCGCAGCACCTGACCCTCGCCCCACTGCACGTGCCGGACCCGGCTGGCGACGGGGAAGGCCGCTTCCTCGTCGCCCGACGCCACCGCGTCGGCTGCCCCCAACTCGCAGTTGTCGCAGAAGCCGCAGTTGCCCTCGTAGTCCTCGCCGAAGTACGTGAGGAGGAAGCGCCGCCGGCAGCCCCTGGTGTCGGCGTACCCCCGCATCATCTCGAACCGGGACGCCTCGAGCTGCTTGCGCCGTTCCTCGATCTCCAGTGCCCGGCCGACGGCGGCCGGCGTGTCCTGCACCTCCTCGGTGCCGCGCACGACGTTGTCGCCGCCGACCTCGACGGCGCCGGCGTCCTCGAGGCGGGTGAGGGCGAGCGTGAGGGCGCGCCCGCTCACGTCGACGTCCCCGCGCAGGCTCTCGACGCTGACGTCTCCCTCGGCCTCGGCGACCGCCGTGGCCACCTCCTGCACGTCCTCCGGCCTCACCTTCCCCGTCGAGCCGAGGAAGCGACGCAGCCCGAGGTCGCGCGAGTGGAAGAACAGGCAGGCCTCGGCCGGTTCCCCGTCGCGTCCCGCTCGTCCGATCTCCTGGTAGTACTCGTCCAGCGACTCGGTGACGTCGCCGTGCAGCACGAACCGGACGTCGGGCTTGTCGATGCCCATGCCGAACGCCGTGGTGGCCACGACCACCCGCACCTCGCCGTCCATGAAGCCCTGTTGGACCTCTTCCCGCCGACGGCGGGGCAGGCCGCCGTGGTACGCCTCGGCGCGGGGGCCCTCCCGCGTGAGCACCTCGGCCAGCTCCTCGGTGCGCTTGCGCGTCGTCACGTACACGATGCCGGAGCGACCGCCGGCGGCGAGCACGAGCGCCCGGTCGAGGAGGCGGGCGTCCTTCTCGCCGGCGTCCTGGAACACCTCGACGGCCAGGCGGATGTTGGGGCGGTCGAAGCCGCGCACCACCACCTTGGGATCGCGCAGGTGCAGCCGTTCGATGATCTCACGGCGGACAGGGGGCGCGGCGGTGGCCGTGAGGGCGATCACCCTCGGGTGCCCGAGCCAGTCGATGACGTCGCCGAGGCGCAGGTAGTCGG
This sequence comes from Actinomycetota bacterium, assembly GCA_030773495.1. Lineage (GTDB taxonomy): Bacteria > Actinomycetota > Acidimicrobiia > Acidimicrobiales > JALYMX01. The sequence goes on from JALYMX010000474.1 coordinate 4,146, forward strand.
GACGGAAGTCGTGGCCCCACGAGCTGATGCAGTGCGCCTCGTCGACGACGAACAGCGAGACGCCGGCCTCGGCCAGGGCGGCGACGGTGTCCTCCTTGGCCAGCTGCTCGGGGGCCAGGAACAGGAACTCGAGGTTCCCCTTGCGCAGGCGCTCGAACGCCTCGGTGCGCTCGGACACCCGCAGCGTCGAGTTGGCCTGGGCGGCGTCGCCCACCTGTTCCTCGGCCAACGAGTCGACCTGATCGCGCTGGAGGGCGATCAGCGGGGACACGACCACGGTCGGGCCGTCGACGGCGGCAGCGGCCAACTGGTAGATCGCCGACTTCCCGTAGCCGGTCGGCATCACGGCGAGGACGTCGCACCCCTCGAGGGCGCCCTCCACCGCCTCGCGCTGTCCGGCGCGCAGCTCGATGCCGAGGCCCTCGCGCGCCAGTGCCGCGAGGTCTTCCTGGGCGTGTTCGGTCGTTCCCATGTCGTCCTTCGCTCCAGAACCGGGACAGGAAAGGCGCTCGACCGGTCCTCAGTCGCCGGCCTCCGCCAGGTCTCCCGTGCCGGAGTCCTGCGACCCGATCGGCCCGCCCTCGCCCCGCTCCCGCGCCATGGCGACGAGGGCCGGGTCCACGTCTTCGGGTCCACCGGGGCCGGCGCCGGCGTGGGCGCCCGTCTCCATCTGCCCTCCGAGCCCCGCGCCCTGGCTGCCCGGCGGGCCGACGTCCTCCGGCGACTGCCCCGGTGCCGGCGCCCTCTCGTCGGCCTCGCCGGCCTCGCCGGCATCGCCGGCGTCCTCGGCACTTCCAGGGTTGGTGCCCGCGTTCACCGCCGCCTGCATCCCCCCGAGCCCCCTGCTCGGCCCGGGGTGGGCGCCGGCGTCCGCGTCGTCGTCCCCGTCGTTGCCGCGTCCGAAGGGTTTGCCCATGCTCCTCGCGTACCCATCGGCCCGGGCGCCAATCAGCGGTGCCCACCGTCCCCGCCGACGCCGGCCGGAACCGGCCGGTGAACTGCATGGAGGAGTGCGACAGCCGGCGGGACAGCGGGACCACCCGTGGTCACGACGCCCTGGCCCTGCGGGCAGCGTCGAGGTGCATGGGCGGCAGGAACTCTCCCACGAGGGTGCGCACCCACCAGGCCCGAGTGGCGCGGCGCTCGGCGGGCGTGGTGAAGCGGTACCGGTAGAGGCGGGCCCGCACGAACGTCGGGGGTTCGTCGGGGAACGGGTTCGCCCGCAGGAGCCGCAGCGTGGGCCGGTCGTTCTCGAGCAGCTTGCCGACGAGGGCCACGAGCCAGCGTTGGTCGAAGCGCCCGGGCAGGGCGACGAACCACATCAGCCAGTCCAGGCGGAGGTGGTAGGGGGCGACCTGCGGCGGCCGGCGCCGCGGGTCGCCGGGCTTGGCCTTGAACTCATACTCCTTCCACACCGCCGTCTCGTTGGGCTCCTCGGCGTCGGTCCCCTCGACGACGACCTCGAAGCGCTGCTTGGTCACGCTGCCGAACGCCCCATAGGTGTTCACGAGGTGGAACGGGTCGAAGCTCGAGTTCATGCGCTGGCCCGGTGAGGCCATGTTGCGCACCGGCCGCCAGCTCAACACGGCGACGAGGGCGGCCAATGCTGCCACGAGGACGTGGTGCCACCCCGGAGTCGCCACCAGATCGGGAGCTTCGGCGGGGAGGATGCGGCCGAGCATGCCGTCGTCGAAGGTGGCCACGGCGAGGGTGATGGTGAGCACGTTGAGCCACGAGAAGTTCCCGCTCACGATCAGCCAGGCCTGGGTGACGACGATGACCGCGCCCGCCACGCCGGCGATGGGCTGGGGAGCGAACAGCCCCAGGGGCACCACGAGCTGGGCGAAGTGGTTCGCCGCCACCTCCAGCTTGTGCACCCGCACCGGGAGGTGGTGGAAGAACCAGCTGAGGGGGTTGGGCAGCGGTTGGGTCTCGTGGTGGTAGTGGAGGCAGGTGAGGTCCCGCCAGCACCGGTCGCCGCGCAGCTTGATCAGCCCGGCGCCGAACTCGAGGCGGAACAGCAGCCACCGGATGGCCAGGATGACCAGGGTCGGCGGGGCCCACCGGGCCGGGCCGAGGAAGATGGCGAGGAAACCGGCCTCGAGGAGCAGCGTCTCCCACCCGAACCCGTAGAACGTCTGGCCGACGTTGACGATCGACAGGTACGCCGCCCACAGCACGAGCCACGCGACCATGGCCGCCCACCACGGCCCCGCCTGCGGGACCCCGAGAAGGCACAGCGCGGCCAGCGCCACGCCGGCCCAGGCAACCACGGCGAGGAGGCGGTCGGAGTAGTGGAGGTGGAAGACGCTGGGCGCTCGCCAGAACGGCACGACGTCCAAGAACCGCGGGGCGGGGAGCAGCCCGCGTTCGCCCAGCAACGGCCGGAACTGGTTGACGGCGACCACGAAGGCGATCAGGTACACGCCGGCCAGCAACCGCTCGAACACGAGGCGGGCCAGCCAGTAGCCGGGCGCTTGGAGCCAGTCCATCTGGTGCGGTCACTCGGGAAGGGCCTGGCGGGAGCAGGGCAGGACCGGCGATGGCGTCAGCCGCTGGCCGCCGTCGCCGTGGCCTCGACGTCGTACCACCCGGCCGTGGTGTCCCAGTGCTTGAGGATGAAGGACGACGCCTGGCGCTCGAGCACGACCCGCACGCCCCGCTGGTCGACGCTGAAGCTCTCGAGCACGGCATCGTTCTCGTCGGCGATGGACTGGGCCACGCCGCGGGAGCGTTCCAGGTCGCCGTGGTCGATCAGGTCGACGGCGGCGCGGTGCGCCGCCTCGCGGGCGGCGTCGGCGAGGTCGGCTCGGGTGAGGATGGGCGAGCCCGCCTCCAGGGCGACCAGCGCCAGGAGGGCCAGGATGAGCGCAACCCTCACCAGCGGGGCGAGGGTGGGCCGGCGCCGCTCACCGGCGCCCTCCCACGGGGCGCCTCGGCGTGGCGGCTCGTCGTCGGACGCCTCGGCCGACGGGCGGGCCCGGGTGGCCACCC
>JALYMX010000475.1 GCA_030773495.1 Actinomycetota bacterium
GGGCGGGGCAACCCCGGCCCACGAAGACCAGCTCTCCGGGGAGCTCGCCGCCCGGCTTCGCGTACACCTGCGAGCGGAACCGCAGGTCCTGGAGCGTCCACAGCCCGGCGCAGCCGACCTTCACCCCCGCCAGGGTGGACGGGGTGTCCACCCGCAGCGCCGAGGTGGGCCACCACCAGTCCTCCTCGCTCACCAGCGCCAGTCGCCGGCCACCCACCTCGGCGGGGGCGACGTGCGCCGCCTGGCCCTCCACGTTCCAGTCGGCCGGGTAGGTCCACTGACCGAGGACGGTCGGGTTGGCCAGGTCGCGCACGTCGAGGACGAACAGCCCGCCGTCGAGATAGGGCACGAGCAAGCGGGTGCCGTCGGGGCTCAGCTGCGCCGAGCGGCCGCCGGCGCGGGGGAAGCACCCGTTGTTCGAACTGGTGGCAGGAGCATTGTCGAGGGTCGGCCACGAGGCCAGCTGGGTGGGCCGGGTGGGGTCGGTCACCTCCACTATGCGGATGTCCCCGGAGGGGGAGGCGTTCTGCACGGCATCGGGCTTGCTGGAGATCGACAGGATGCGCCCGTCGCGCAGGCGCTGCAGGCGCACCGAGAACTGGTCCTGGGCGCAGTTGACGTCGGCGCCGGGGCCGCACGGCGGGGCGTCGGGGTCGCGGTCGTCGAAGTCGGCCAGGTAGCGGCCGAGGAAGCGGGGAGCTGCCGGGTTCGACACGTCGTAGTACGCCACGCCTCGGTCGGCGAAGCTCCCGGGCTGCACGACGAAGCGCTGGAGGAAGGTGTCGTAGTCGAGCTGGCAGGTCGCGAAGGCGATGGCCACCAGGTCGCCGGTGAACGCCGGGGTGCTCACGTGGAGGGCGTCCACGTCGGCCGCGGCCTGGCCGGCGGGCACCGGTATGGTCCCGGCGACACGGGGGCGCGAGGGGTCGGAGAGGTCGACGACGTTGACGGGGACCGTCACGCACGGCGGTCCGGTGTTCAGCGAGGCGATCCTCGTGTTGGCGTTCGACATCGTCCCCATGGGGACGTAGCCGGCGGCCACGACGGCGGTGGTGCCGACGACGGCCAGCGGGCCGTTGAGCCCGCGGCCCCCCAGGTCGCTGTAGCCGACGACGCGCGTGCCCTGGGCCTGTGCCCCGGGCGGGACGTCGCCGCCGCTCGTCACCTGGGCCAGGGCTTCCTGTCCCGGGCCGGGAAGCCCACCGAGGATGGACGCCGCCACCGAGACGGCGAGGAAGACGCGCGTCACCGGGCGCACGGCGCGGGCCAGTCTCATGCTCTTCTCCTCACGTCGTTGCGCACCCGCCCTCGTCGGCCACGTTCGCCAGCGTCGGGCACGGTCATGGCCGGCGCGCCGCCATCCCGACGACCGGATGAGCGAGACGGAACGTTGCCGCGGACCCGAAGAACCGCGCCTCGCCGAAGGCGAAGATCCCTCCGTCCGACGCGACCAGCCAGTAGCCCTGACCGCGCGCGCTCTTCGCGATGCCCACGACCGGCTTGGCCAGGCGCAGCGTGCCCGTCGAACCGCGGAAGGCGGCATCGCCGAAGGCGAACACGCCGCCGTCGGAGGCCACGAGCCAGTAGCCCCTCCCGGTGGGGGTCGGCGCCATCCCGACCATGGGCTGGTTGAGCGCGATGGCCCCCGTGGAGCCGGAGAACACGGCATCGCCGAAGGCGAACACCCCGCCGTCGGACGCCGCCAACCAGTACCCCTGGTTGCTGGGCGTCGCCGTCATGGCGACGACCGGCATGGCGAGCCGGATGGCGCCCGTAGACCCGAAGAACGCCGAGCTGCCGAAGGCGAAGACCCCGCCGTCGGAGGCCACCGTCCAGTACCCGTCGCCGGTGGGCGGGAGCAGGACGTCCTCGATATCGCGCGCCACGTTGTCGCGCTCCGGCGCCTCGCCGTCGTTCGCCAGGCCGTCGCGCGACACGGTGACCAGGTTCAACCGCTCCGAGTAGTCGACCGTGTCGGTGCCAGCGCCGCCCCGAACGACGTCAGCCCCGTTGCGGGCGGCTTCCTGATCGAGGATGTCGTCGCCGTCACCGCCGTCCTCCTCGTCGTCGTCGGGACCGCCCACGATCGTGTCCGCGCCGGCGCCGCCGGACAGCACGTCGTTGCCCGGGTTGCCCGTGAGCGTGTTGGCCAGCGCGTTGCCGACGAGCGTGTCGTCCCGCAGCGTTCCGACGACGTTCTCCACCAGGCCGTCGGCGCCCACGTTGTCACCCTCGCTGGGCCCGCCGGTGGCGGCGCCGAAGGCCCCGTCGTTCGCCGCGCCGTCGAGGGAGACGCTGACTCCCGCGTCGCGGCTGGCGTACGTCACGGTGTCGGTGCCGGCGCCGCCGTTCACCACGTCGGCGCCGTTGGGGATGCCGCCCGCTCCCTGGTTGAGGTTGTCGTTCCCCGCCCCGCCGTTCTCCGTGTCGTCGCCGCTCCCGCCGTCGACGGTGTCGTTCCCGTCGCCGCCGCTGACCGTGTCGTCCCCGTCGCCGCCGCTGAGCGTGTCGTTCCCGCCGTCGCCGTCAAGAACGTCCGCTCCGGCGTCGCCGTTGAGGGTGTCGTTGCCGGCGCCGCCGCTGGCCGTGTCGTTGCCGGGCCCGCCCGTGAGCGTGTCGTTCCCCGTGCCCCCGGTCAGGGTGTCGTCGGCCCCTTGCCCGTTGAGCGTCGTGGGGCCAGCTGCCGCGCCGGTGCCGGCGCCACCGGCGGCGCTGAGCACGTCGTTGCCGCCGCCACCGAGCAGCTGGCGGTCGCCGACCTGCTCGTCCACCCCGCCGAGCGCGACGTCGGGGTCCGCGTCGCCGTTGAGGTTGATCCCCTCGGCGCCGATCGTGACGTTCTCGACGGCGGTGCCGCCGGCCACGATGATGCCGTCTCCCGAGTCGGCGGTCGCCCCGCTCGCCTCGCCGAGGTCGACGACGAACTTGATCTCCGCGACGTCGTCCGCCACCGCCACGCCCGGCTCGAACGGGCCGCCCGACAAGTCGATGCGCAGGTCCTGGTTGTTCGCCGCCGTCCCGGTGACGATGATCTGGCCCGTGGTCGTGACGGTCGGCGCGCCCCCCGAGCATGCGACGGCGCTGTACTCGGTGGCCGGTGACACCTTCTCGCTGACCGCGATGCCGTCCGTTCCCGAGCGGAGCACCCGTATCTCCTGGCTCGCGACGTCGAAGGCGATGCGCAACGTGGCTGTGGCGGGGTCGAAGGTGCAGGTGGCGGCAGCTGCCGCCGGCACGGCGGCGAGGGTGAGCAGCGGCAGGACCAACACGGCCACGGCGCCGCCGGCGCGCCCGGAGCGACGTCTCGACGCCGAGCCCCCCGACTTCGTCAAGCCTTCTCCCCTTCGTTCCAGTCGCCCCGAGCGGCGCCCGGCGTCGGTCGGACCGTCACCGCACGCACGGCGGCGAGCGCCGTCGGCTCGTGACGAGGTCCGAACCCTAAGCACGCCGCGCATCACTGTCAAGATCCTCGACCTACGCGAATGCGCTTCTCGTGCCCGTCATTCGCGCCCCATGTAGTGGTCTTGGACCACCATGCGTGTTGAAGGCACATAGTTTCCCGGCCGATGCCGTTCGATGGACACCTCACCCTTGTCGAACGTCCCGCCAGCGGTCATACTTGCGTCACTGGTGGCCGTCGCGTACGCAAGGGAGCGAGGGCCGTGCAGGCGCGACGGCACGGACGACGAACGGAAGGGACGAAAGCGATATGACCACACCGAGGAGCACAGCCCGTACCGGCGTCCTGGCAGCAGTGGGTGTTCTCGCCACGCTCGCCCTCATCGGCGGCGTGGCGTGGGCCTGCGTTCCGCAGGCAAGGGTCACGGCCACCCCAAAGAGCGGGGCCGTCGGCACCGAGGTCACGCTCTCGGGAACGTCGTTCGACGCTTCGGGAGGCCCGGTCAAGGTCTGGTGGGACGGGTCGGGCGGGCGCCTCCTCGGGACGGCAACGGTGAAGGCCGACCGGACCTTCAGCTTCAGCTTCAAGGTGCCCGACGGCGCCAGCGGCGGGTCCCACGTCGTGGCTACCACGCAGAGCGACGCCAACGGCCAGCCGATCGCCGGCAGCCCGGTCAACACGACCTTCCGCGTCGACGGCGCCGCACCCGCGCAGCCCGCTCGTTCCGACCTCCAGGGTGAGCCCGACAACAGCGTCGTCGAGCCCGCTCCGGCGCCGGACTCCGTCGCTACGCCCGCTCCGGCCCGCTCCGCCAACCGCCCGGC
>JALYMX010000476.1 GCA_030773495.1 Actinomycetota bacterium
GGCCGGCGCCGAGACGCACGCCGGCCGGCGCCACGTCGACGTCATCGAGGTGATCGGCCTGGTGGACCCTGTCCAGGTCGACTTCGTGGCCGACGCCGTGCGGGCGGCCGAGGCCGGCGGGGCCGAGGCGCTGGTGATCCAGCTCGACAGCGGCGGCGGGGTGGCCGACCCCCACGACGTCGACGTGCTGGCCTTCCGCATCGCCCACGCCCGCGTCCCTGTCGCCGTGTGGGTGGGGCCGAGCGGGAGGAGGGCGGTGGGCCAGGCCTTCCAGCTGGTGCGGGCGTCGAGCATCGCCGGCGTCGCCCCGCGGACGAGGGTGGGCCCGGCCGGGCGAGCGCTGCCGGCGGCCGACGCCCTCGAGCGCGGCGTGGTGGAGGTGAACGCCCCCACGCTCGGCGACTTCATCGTGGAGCTCGACGACCGCCAGGTGGGGGCGAGCACCCTCGAGACGGCCGAGGTGGTGCGCCAACCCGGTGAGGACCCCCGCCGGCGCCCCACGGTCGAGGTGCGCTTCGCCAAGCTCGGGCTGGTGCCCCGCCTCCTGCACACCGCCGCCAGCCCGTCGGTGGCCTACCTGCTCTTCGTCGCCGGCCTGGCCCTGATCGTGCTGGAGCTGTTCACCGCCGGCATCGGGATGGCGGCGGCGACCGGCGCGGCGTGCCTCGTGCTCTCCTGCTACGGCCTGGCCGTGCTGCCCACCCGTCCCTACGCGGTCGCCCTCCTCGTGCTCGGCATCGTGGGGTACGCCATCGACGTGCAGGCGGGGACACCGCGGACGTGGACCGTGATCGGCACCGTGGCCATGGCGGTGGGCACCGTCCGGCTGTACGAGGGGGGGCTGGCGCCGTCGCCCGTGGTGATGCTCACGGTGGTCGCCGGCACCGCCCTGCTCATGGTCGCCGGGCTGCCCGCCATGCTGCGCTCGCGGTTCTCCACCCCCACCATCGGGCGCGAGTCGATGGTGGGGGAGCTGGGCGCCGCCCTGGCCTCCGTCAACCCCGAGGGGACGGTCGAGGTGCGAGGCGCACCGTGGCGGGCGCGCACCAACCGGGCTACGCCCATCGAGGCGGGGGAGAGCGTGCGGGTGGTGGCCATCGACGGGCTCCTGCTCGAGGTCGAACCGGTCGAAGGCGGCGCGAAGGACTACCGCAAGCACTGAAAGCGCAGGTCAGCCTGCTGGCACCCGCGAAGTTGCCCCTTGTTGACGGCGCAACCGAGGGGTACTGTCCCCTGTCCGAAAGGGGGAGCTTCGTGAGCGCACAGGTCGAGGAGCTCTGGCAGGCACGAGCAGCGTGCCGCGGCCCGCAGGCGGCGATCTTCTTCCCACCCTCGCACTTCGAGCGCAAGGAGGAGAAGGAGGCCCGCGAGAACCGGGCCAAGGGCATCTGCGCCACCTGCCCCGTCCGCAAACCGTGCCTCGAGTACGCCCTCGGCATCCGAGAGCCGCACGGGATCTGGGGCGGGCTGAACGAGGCGGAGCGCAAGCAGCTGCTGGCCCGCCGCGCCGGCTGACGGGTCTTCGCCCGCCGCCGCTCAGGCGGCAGGCAGTCGCGGGCCGCCCACGCGCAGGTCGCCCCGCCGGCGGGTCACGCCGGTGGCGTCGAGGTGGGCCAGCACGGGCAGGATGAACTTGCGCGTCGTGCCCAGGGCGTCGCGCACCTGGGCCACGGTCACGCCCTCCGGTGCCTCCGCCAGCAGCCGGGCCACCACCCGGGCTGCCTCGTCGAGGGCCGAGGGCGCGAACCACACGCCGTCGCGCTCCACCACCAGGCCCCGCCGGGCCAGCTCGCGCAGCTCGCCGCGGTCGACCCCCTCCGGAGGTGGCGGGGCGAAAGGCTCGGCCTCCAGCGCCGCCACGTACGGGTGGTCGGCCAGGGGATCCGCCCCCCGGCCGGCGACGGTGGCCCGCCCGGCCTCGACGACCACGTCGGGCAGGCGGTCGAGCAGGGCGCGGTCGCGCTCGTCGAGGGCGGCCAGGTCGAGGCCGAGGGGGCCGGCGC
>JALYMX010000477.1 GCA_030773495.1 Actinomycetota bacterium
CGTCGCTCGCGTCCTGGTCATGTGCTCCGGTCACCCTCCGGCGCTCTCGCCTCCGTGACGACCGGCTGGCATGATCGTCAGCGATCGGTTCAGCGCCCCACCTCCACCGGTTTTCGCGAAGAACCCCAATAGCCGACGCCGTCGGGGTCGGGCGGCCATTCCCACGATGGGCCGGGCCAGGGCGAGGTTCCCGGTCGAGCCGGAGAACCTCGCGTCGCCGAAGGCGAAGATCCCGCCGTCGCCGGCCACCAGCCAGTAGCCGTTCCCGGTGCGGCTCGCGGCCATCGCGACCACGGGCTGGTTCAGCGGCCGCCCGCCCATGGACCCGAGGAAGGGGACGTCGAAGGCGAACACGCCGCCATCGCGGGCGACGGCCCAGTAGCCCCGTCCCTTCGGGTCGGCGGCGAGGCTGGTCACCGGTTGGTTGAGCTGGAGGTTCCCCGTCGACCCGTGGAACACGGCATCGCCGTAGCCGAGCACGCCGCCGTCGCGGGCCAGCAGCCAATAGCCCTTGCCCGTGGGGGTGGCGGCGATGCCGACGAGGGGTTGGTTCAGCTTCGCCGCGGCGGGAGAGCCGAAGAAGCCGGCGTCACCGAAGTGGAGGACGTCCTCGGATGCGTTCGGCGCGGCGGCCACGGGTGGCGCAGTGGCCGTTCCCGTCACCACCGCTGCCACCACCAACAACGCGGCGACCACCACCGTGATGCTCGCCGCCCCTGACCTGTTGCCTGACCTGTTGCCCCCGGTGCCTTCATGCCCCTTCCGACGCACAAAATCGTTCAAAACGTTCCCTACCGGCGCGAGCCGCTCGTCACCTCATCACGGGGCGAGCCGAACGGGCCGCTCGATGAGGCGGGGCTCCGGCTCGGGACCGGCCGGGGCGAACCACGGCGCCTCCGGCGGCCCGTCGTGCGCCAGCTTCCAGTGGCGGCCCACCCTGTCCACGGCGACGGGATAGACGGTGAGCGCGCCGCCGGCACCGATGTGGAGCCGGAGGAAGTGCTTGAGGTCCATGTGGTGCAGTGGCGCGAACGCCTCGTTGCCGTGGAAGCCCAGGCAGTTCGTGGCCCACAGGTACCCCGACATGCCGACCGTGCCGGCGAGCCCGCCGAGCACGGCTACGAGTGCGAGGAACACGGCCAGCGACCCGCCCGTGCCGCCCCCCAGCGCGGCGGTGAGCCGCGAGGCGGCGATGAGGACACCGGCAACGCTCGCCAGCTGGAGCGCCGAGTGGGCGACGCCGAGCAGCAGCCGGGTGGGCCCTCGGGCGTCGTGGGCGAAGCGCACCATCGCCGCCAGGAGCACGCCCATGAGCAGGAGGAGAAGGAACGCCGTCGGGCTCTCCCACACCGCCAGCCGCAGATCCTCGACGCCGAGCTCGACGTGCCGGCCACGCAGGTGCAGTCCCATCATGAACGCCAGTAGGACCTGGACGGCGCCGAACAGGGCGGCCAGCGGCAGGTTGTACGGGGCGAGGAGCCACACCCGCTTCCGCAGGCGCTTCGAGACCGACGGCGAGGGGTACACACCCGCCCTCCGGAACGACCGCCTCCCTTCGGCGTGCTCGCGTTCCACGCGCTCGTCGATGTTGTGGGTGGGGTGGAGGAACGCGCCGCCCCCGCCCGAGCTGATGTGCTGGCGGGCTCCGCCCTCCTCCTCGTAGCGGCAGTAGTAGTGCCGCCCGCTCTTGAGGTAGAGCACGATCCGGGCGCCGGCCCGCTGCACGATCTCCCGTTCCAGGTAGACCACGTCGCGGTCCGAGTGGATCTCGTCCTTGCTCCGCCCGCTCCGGACCTCCTTGGCGGTGCACAGGATGACGCGGTCGCCCGGCGCCAACCTCGCTGCCGCCACCTCGGAGAAGTAGGCGAGCTGGGCCTCGTCGATGAACGCTCCGAACTGGATGTCGATCCCCCACAGCCACCACCCGCCCGGCAGCTTCACGGCGAAGTAGCTGCGGCGCTGCCGGGTCCGCCATCCGCCGATCCAGCGGCCGCGGCAGAAGATGCTCATGAAGTTGACAAGACCGTCGTACCAGTCGTGGCTGCCCGGGATGGCGAACAGCTGTGGCGGGTCGTGCGGGGCGCATGGCAGGGCCGACCGGTAGGGACCGAGCAGGCGGTTCTCGTACTCCACCCGCTTCGGGACCGGGTAGACCTGATCGCCTCCCATGACGAGGACGCGCCCGCGCTCGGTGCGGTGGCGCTCCCCGTCCCACTCGAGGTCGAGCTCCTCGGTGGCCAGCAGCCTGGCGATCGTGTAGGTGGGGTTCCAGCCGTCGCCGAGATCGGCCACGTAGTCGAGCCACAGCTCCGGCGCCTCGGAGCAGTCGAAGACCTCGGCCGGCACCAGCGCCTGCAGCTCGCGGTTGTCGGCGTACGCGCTGAACACACCGGACAGAAGGACCCGGGCGACCGTGTCGACGAGCTGGTGCGGGTCGAGCCAGCGCACCATGGGCCGGCGCACGAAACCGAGCTCCGACGACGAGGACGGTCGGGGCGGGCAGGCGGGGCGGGGATCAGGACGCGCGCCGGGTGGCGCCGTGCTCGTCTCGGCCATGGCCGCCATTCTGCCGTGGAGGAGTGAGGACCGCCGGAACGGCGCGAAGTAGCCACTCCGGCCGGATGGGGTATCCTGCCAGCGCATCTCGTTCAGTGCGGTCGGTGTGTGGTTCCCTGGGGGGAGGCTCACACCTCCCCATCGGTGGCGCTGGCGGCGCCCGGGAGGCAATTGACATGGACGACCGGCAACAGGCAGACAGGTCTCCCAGGCGCGCCGAGTTCCTGCGGGTGGCCGAAGTGGCCGAAATGTTCCATGTGTCGACGAAGACGGTCGTCCGCTGGGCCAGCGAGGGGAAGCTCCCGCACGTGCTCACCCTCGGCGGGCACCGCAGGTTCCCCCGCGCCGACATCGAGCGGCTTGTGTCGCAACTCCAGCGGGAGGTGCGGTAGGACGATCCCTCGCGCCCCTCGCGACACCGATGCGAATCAGGGTCGCGGTGTGCAGACCCTCGCTCCGGTGCCGGTGTGATCGGCGTAGACGCAGTAGGCCTCGGCGTCCGTGGCCCCGGGACCACCGGGCAGGGCGCTCGTGACGATGAGGAGAGTTGCCAGCAACGTGGCACGCAGAAGGTGACGAAGCAAATGGACCTCCGAATGGACGGTCGTCGGACGCGACCGGCTGTTCCACGGCCGAAGGCGACGGCTCTTGCAGAAAAATCGGAGACGCCGGCGTTGGACGACGTGTGGCCCGCGGTCGCTGCCCAGCTCAAGGCGATGCTCCGCCACCGAGGGGTCGACGCGGCCACGGCGGAGGACGTCGTCCAGGAGACGGCGCTGCGGGTACTCCGCCACCGGGTGACCTTCGTCGACGCCGACGACCTGTTCCGCTGGACGGCGGTCGTCGCCTGGCGCCTGGCCATCGACGTCCGGCGCAAGGCCGGTCGTCTCGACGTCGGGCCCCTCCCCGAGCGTCAGAGCAACGTCAACGTCGCCCTCGCCGTGGAGCACCGCTCAGCCCTCGAAGCGGTGGGCCGGGGCCTGCAGGCGCTGTCGGAGGCAGACCGCGGCGCCATCCTCGCCCCGCTGCGCACTGAGCACCCCGGTGGAGACCGAGCGCAGGCGGCGGCGGCCGCCGTGCGCCGCCACCGGGCGCGCACGCGCCTGCTCGCCGCCACGAAG
>JALYMX010000478.1 GCA_030773495.1 Actinomycetota bacterium
AGCCCGTCCTGGGCGGTTCCGCCGTCGCCGGCCGCCGCCGGCGTCGATCAGCGAGAGGCGGCGACGGCGGCGATGGGCGCCGACAGCGGGCGGCCGCCGGTGGACCCCAGGAACGGGGCGTCGCCGAAGCTGAAGATGCCCCCGTCGGCGGCCACGAATCGGTACCCGTGCCCGGTCGCCGTGGTGCTCATGCCCACGATGGGCTGGTTGAGCCGGATGGCGCCGGTGGAGCCGAGGAACCGGGCGTCGCCGAAGGCGAAGATGCCGCCGTCCCGGGCCACCAGCCAGTAGCCGCCGCCGGACGGCGAGGCGGCCATCCCCACGACGGGGGAATTCAGCCGGATGGCGCCGGTCGACCCGAAGAAACGGGCGTCGCCGAAGGCGAACACGCCGCCGTCGGCGGCGATGAACCAGTACCCGCCGCCCGAGGGTGACGCGGCCATGGCGACGATCGGTTGGTTCAGGCGGATGCCGCCGGTCGACCCGTGGAAGCGGGCGTCGCCGAAGGCGAAGACGCCGCCGTCTCGCGCCACGAGCCAGTAGCCGCCACCCGACGGCGTCGGGGCCATGCCCACGATGGGATGGTTGAGGGGGTGGCCGGCCATGGACCCATGGAAGCGGGCGTCGCCCAGGGCGAACACGGCGCCGTGCTCGTCGGCGACCCACAGGCCCCTGCCACTCGGGGAGGGCACGGCGGCGACAGCAGCAGCGGTGCCCAGGCGCCCGGTGGCGCTCGCGCCCCCGAAGGCATGGACGGCGCCGTCCCGGCCCACCAGCCAGTACCCGGGCGCCGTCGAACCGGCGCCCGCCGGCGCCGCGACCGGCGCGGCGGGTGCCGTGGCGGGGAACTGGGCGAACACGTGGGTGGTGTAGATGGCGCCGTTGCCCGCGGTGACCACCGCCATCCCGACGTGGGTGAAGGCCGGGTCGACCAGGTTGCGGTAGTGACCGGGGCTGTTGACGAAGGCGGTGAAGAGCGAGTCCACCTCGTGGCCGACGCCGACGTTCTCGCCCAGCTTGCGCCAGTCACCCCTCACCTGGGCGGCCAGATCCGGGTTGTGGAAGATGCGCCCGGCGCCGGCCATGGTCCCCGACCAGGTGCGAGCCACCGAGGTGGCCTGTGCGTCGACGGCGAGCGGCGCCAGGCCCTGCGAGGTGCGCAGGCCGTTGATCTTCGTGACGAACGCCGCCTCGGCGCCGGCCGACGCGCCGGCGGCGGGGGGCAACAGCAAAGTGGTGGCCAGGGCCAGGACGGCGGTGGCCAGGACGGCGGCCAAGCGGCGCACGTGTCTCTCCGTTCCATTCGGTAACCCGGCCGCCGTGGGAGCTGCGCTCCGGTAGGCCCGTTGGCTTTGCGTATCCGGGTTTCCCCGGAGTTGCCGTTGTCGTGGTCACCCCAGTCTTCGGCACCTGGGCGGGCGAGCTTGAAGCACCGCCGTTCTCGGCGCGTTCAGCCCCGCATACCGGGCCGGGACGTTCACAGAACGGGTGGCGGTGGCGTCGCGCGCACGAGCGCCGACGGCCAGTGGCGACGCCGCCCGAGGTTGGCGACGTGTTGGGCGTCCGTTGCTACACGTCCGATTCGGCGGCGACGACGCCTTCGTCATGCCCAAGCGCCTCGTCCCCCTGGCTGTCCTCGTCGGCGGTCTCGTCCTGCTCTCTTCCTCGCCCGCCGCAGCTGAAGGTTGCGGCGCCCTCCCCGGCGTCGTCTCCTGCACCTCCAACGGGTCCTCGTCGCAGCCGTCGGAGCAACGGCAGCCGGCGCCGTCGTCGGCTCCCGCCCCCTCGCCCCAGCCGTCGTCGCCGAAGAGCACGAGCCCGGGGACGATCGGGGACGACCACGCCGCCGCGGCGCGGATCCTCCAGCTCGTGAACAAGGAGCGGAGCGGCGCCGGCCTCGCTGCCCTCGAGCCTCGTGCGCCCATCGCCTCCATCGCCGCTCGCCACAGCCGTTCGATGGCCGGCCGGCGCGACATCTGGCACAACGACGCCTACTTCACGGCCTCCACCCGTTCCTCGCTGCAGGCCAAGGGCCTCGGAGAGAACGTCGCCATGAACAGCTCCATCGACGACGCCCACCGCCGCCTCATGGCCAGCCCGGGCCACCGCGCCAACATCCTGAACGGGAGCTTCGATGCCGTCGGGATGGCCGTCGTCCACGATGAGCAAGGCACGTTGTACGTCACCCAGAACTTCGTGGACTCGGCGACCGGCCAGGCGCCCTCCGCCCCCAAGGCCGCTGCGCCCGTCCGGCCCGCTTCCCCCCGGGTGGCCGCCCCGGCCCCTCCCCGCCGGCCGCGGGTGGTGCAGGCCTCCGCCCCGGTGCAGCAGGTGGCACCGGCGGAGCTGGACAGGAGCGCGGACATCGTGGCGCCCTCGGTCGAGGCGGACGCCGTGACGGCCTCGCTGGATGGGGACGCCGGCGGTCCCTCCGTGGTGCTGGGCGCCGTGGTGGCCATGGGCGGGCTCACCCTCGTCGCCCTCCTCTACGCCGTGACCCGGGTGCTCGCCCGACCCTGACCATCGCCGCCCGGGCGCCGGTCGCCGGCCGCCGCAGCGGCCGGTACCATCCGGTGCCGGCCGCTTCTGCGGCCACAGGGAGGGGTGCGAGAGCGGCCGAATCGGACGGTCTCGAAAACCGTTGTGGGGGCAACCTCACCGTGGGTTCAAATCCCACCCCCTCCGCCACCTGACCTGGGCTTTCGCACGAAAGCCCAGGTCAGCGGCATGTTCGGGCCCGGTCGGCCGGTGACCATAGAGGTCAATTGGCGACCGCGGGAACCGCTCATTTGGTGGTGCGGATGTGGTGCGGTGCAGAGTCGGTGGTGCGGATGTGGTGCGAGCGCCCGTCCTCCTCGCCCTTCGCAGCCGTCCGATCCGGCCGCGGAGCGTGGTCGCCCCGGCCCGTCAGGGGATGCGCTGAAGGTCGAGGCCCAGCTCCTCGGCGGCCCGGCGCACCGCTTCGGGCGCGCTTGCCGGCTCGGCGAACCGGATGGGCCAGTCGTGGGTGAGGGCGGCCGCCAGCGTCTCGGCCTGGAGCATCGAGAGCGCGTAGGTGTTCTGGATGGCGCCGGTGGCGCGGATGAGCGGCCTGGGGTCGACGACGGTGAGCAGCGGCGGGTCGGGGTCGGCCAGCTGCCCCTGGAGGGCGTGCTGATCGGCCGGCGCCAGCCCGTCCACCAGGCGGGTGAAGCGGCCCCGCACCTGCAGCCGGCCGGGCCCGGGGTCGAGCAGCGCCCGCGTGAGCCGGTAGGCCGGCCGTAGGTGATGGCGAGCGCCTCGCCCTGGACGGGCCGGGGCGCCCGCCCGGCCAGCACCGGCAGGGCGACGTACTCGTCGACGAGCAGCACGACGTGGTCGGCCGGGGTCAGCCGGCGAGGTCGGGCTCGGCGGCGGCCAGCTCGTCGAGCGCCGCCTTGAGCGTGCCGTCCGTGGCGATCCGCTCGAGGTAGTCCGAGGCGGCCTCGCTCAGCACGGCGCCGTGGGCTCGCGCGGCCGTGCCCTCGCCTGGTACGGCGAGGCTGCGCAGCCAGTCCCTGAGCTCGCGGTCCATGCTCGCCATTGTGCCCTCCTTCGGTCCGTGCGGCGCCGTCACGGCAGCCTCACGACCGGTGCACCGGCGTCGGGGGGCGCGTACGCCGGCTCGGCGGCCGGTAGGCGGCATCCATGCGCTCGGCGAGAGCGGCGGCCATGTGGGGCATGATGTGGCTGTAGCGGTCGAGGGTGATCTGCACCGAGGAGTGGCCCATCAGCTCGGCCATCTCCGGGCCGTGGTTACCGCCGCGGCTCGCCGGCGGAACCTGACTGGTTACAAGATGCCAATGTCCCGACTGATCACGGGACATCGTCGAGGCAGGAGTAGCGTCGGCGTCTACGTCTGCGGGGGCGACGGCTGATGAACCTGTGCGAGTCCCGGGCACCCAGGACATCCGCCTCTTGTTCCAGGGACGCCGATGGGCTGAGACTGGCTGCCTCGGAAGGAGGTTCTGACCTGGCTCTCCAGCGGGATGGGCGTGGACCCTCGTCGGGTCTGGCGGGAGGCCGGGTGCTTCTCGACCGCCATGGCCCCGCAGTGGCGACGGGGGCGGCGTCGGTCTCCGCCGCCGCCGGTCTTGCGACGATCGCGCTGATCGTCTGGGGATCGGGGCGGGGGGTGGAGCCCTACTCCGACTACCTCGCCGACCTCACCATCGGGCTCCTCTTCCCGGCGGCCGGTGCCCTGGTCATCCGGCGTGAACCGAGGAACGCGGCGGGCTGGGTGCTGCTCTCAGGTGGGCTCGTGGCCGTCAGTGCCCTGTCCCACCAGTGGGCCCACCACGCCGCCGTTGCCGGCACGCACACGCTCGCGCTCGTGCCGTTGGCGGTGTGGCTGGCGGCGTGGACGTTCGCCCCCTACTTCCTTCAGACGACGCTGCTCCCGCTGCTGTTCCCCGATGGAACCCTGCCTTCCCCACGCTGGCGGAAGGTGGCCACAGCGGTGGTTGCCCTGGCCACGATCAGCGCCTTGGCGTCGGCATTCCGCCCCGATCCTGATGTCGAGGACCTCGGTTTCGCCAATCCTCTCGGCATCGGTCCCCGCTCTGCCATGCCCGCCTTCGGAGCGGTCATGGCCGTGACCTCGTTCGGTTGCCTCGCCGTGGCCGCCCCGGTGTGCCTGGTCGCGCTCGTGCTCCGCCAGCGCCGTGCGCGCGGCCGGGAAAGGGCGCAGCTGCAGTGGCTGCTGCTGGGGTTCGTGACCTCGTTCTGCCTCCTCCTGGCTGGCACCGTCGTCGCGCCAGGTGGCACCCCGGCCGGAGAGCTCCGCCTGGCCTTGGCCTTCGCCGCCATCCCGCTGTGCATCGCGGTTGCCGTCGTACGCCACGGTCTGTTCGACGTCGAGCTCGTGCTGAACCGGGCCATCGTCTACGGCGTCCTCACCGCTCTCGGTTTCGCCGCCTACGCGGGCGGCCTGGCAGCAGTGAGCCGTTGGGTTCCCAAGGGCGACGCTGCGCCGGTGGTGGCGGCCACGGTGGCCTTCGTCGCAGCTCTCGGACGACAGCGCGTCCAGGACTGGGTCTCCGCCCGCCTGTTCGGCGCCCGTACCGACCCCTATGCGGTCGTGGAGCGGGTGGGGGCGAGCCTGGAGGCGACCAGCCGGCCCACCGATGCGCTCGTCAGGCTGGCCGACGCCCTGCGTGGCGCCCTAGCTCTTCCCTTCGTGGCCGTCGAGCCGACCGTCGACGGCGCACCCGGAGTCACGAGTGGCTCCGAGGTTGCCGGCGCCGAAGAGTTCCCGGCGGTGGTCGGCGGGCGTCAGGTTGCCTGCCTGCGGGTCGGTCACCGCTTCCGGGGCGAGCGCTTCGGGCCAGAGGAGCGGGCCGCCCTGGCCGACGTCGCCCGGCGGGTGGGCGCAGTGGTACAGGCGGCGGTGCTCGCCGCTGACCTCCAGGCCAGCCGCGAGCGCATCCTGGCGACCGCCGAGGACGAACGGCGCCGCATCCGCCGCGACCTGCACGACGGCCTCGGTCCGGCGCTGGCCGGCATGGCCCTCCAACTCGACGGCCTGATGGCCCGCCTGGGGGACCAGCCCGAGCTCTCCGCCCGTGCCGGGCGGTTGCGTGACCAGCTGGCCAGCGCGGTATCCGAGGTCCGGCGCATCGTCGACGGTCTGCGCCCGGCGGCGGTGGACGAGCTGGGGCTGGTCGAGGCCCTGCGCCTGCTGGCCACGGCCAACGGCTCCCGGCCGGTGGTGGAGGTCGACGTCCCCGACGCCCTTCCGCCCCTGCCTGCGGCCATCGAAGTGGCCGCCTATCGCATCGCTGCCGAGGCCCTCGCCAACGCCTTGCGCCACAGCGGTGCGCGGCGTTGTTGCATCACGGTGCGAACCGACGCGGCCGACGTGATCCTCGAGGTCGACGACGACGGTCGGGGATTCGGTGCCGACGTGGTGTCGGGTGTAGGCCTGCGGAGCATGCACGAGCGGGCCGCCGAGGTGGGCGGCGAAGTGGAGGTGCGATCCACGCCGGCCTCGGGAACCTGCATCCGGGCCCGGCTTCCCCTGGAGGCGAGTTGACCGAGCCCCGGGTCACGGCCGTGGTCGCCGACGACCACCCCGTGTTCGTCGACGGCCTGGTCACGGTGCTGGCCGACCACGGGGTCCGCGTCGTGGCCACCGCCGCCGACGGCGCCGAGGCGCTTGCCGCCGTCGCCGCTCACCGCCCCGACGTCGTGTTGATGGACCTCTCCATGCCGGGAATGAGCGGCCTGGAGGCCACCCGGCGGGTAGTGGCCGAGCAACCGGCGACGGCGGTGGTGGTACTCACGATGAGCGACGACGACGAGTCGGTTTTCGCCGCCCTACGAGCCGGAGCACGGGGCTACCTGCTCAAGGGGGCGACCGCCGACGACATCGTGCGGGCGGTGAGCGCGGCGGCCCGGGGAGAGGCGATCCTGGGAGCCCAAGTCTCCCAGCGGGTGCTCGGCGTGCTTGCTGCTCGTCAGCGGGGCGGCAGCGCCGGGCCGTTCCCCCAGCTGACCGAGCGGGAGCGCGAGGTGCTCGACCTCATCGCTCGGGGCCGCGACAACGCGCGCATAGCCCGAGCACTGGGCCTCTCCGAGAAGACCGTGCGCAACCACGTGTCGATGGTCCTGACCAAGCTGCCGGCCGCGACGCGGGCGGAGGCGGTGGCCCTCGCCCGCGACGCCGGGCTCGGACAGGGCGTTTAGCGGCCGTCAGCCGACGCCGCGCTGACCGAACGGAGCCGGGCTACGCCGATGGAGGCCACCAGCAGCCAAAGTGGTCCGGGCACGCCGGCGAAACCGGTGAGGCCGGTGAAAGCGAGAAAGGCGGTCGGCAGGAGAAAGGCGATGGCGCTTATGACAGCCACCCACCGGGGTAGCAGGTGGTGGCGCAGGCCCAGCCAGGAGACCGCCGCGGCGGCCACGGCGACCCCCCACCAGGCGAAGAAGGGAGCCAGATCGTCGATCACGAACAGCGTGTAGAGGCCCTCCGGCGGGAACTCTGTCTGGTTGATGCCCCCCGGCAGGTAGATGGCCAGGGCCCCCTTGACGCCGTAGGCGATGATCATGGCCCCGGCGCTCGCGGCGAGCGCCAGGGGGACCAGTCGCGCCGCCAGGTTCTCCGGCGCCCGACGGTCACCCCATCGTCGCCAGCCCGCCGACGCGACCAGCAAGCAGGCGACGGCCAGGAAGCCGGCGACGGCCCCGAGGTGGTAGCCGGCCCGATCGACGAGACTCAGGACTGCCGTTCCACTGCGCCGCTGTTCAGTCGTGATCGTGGGCTGGGTGACGAGGTGGCCGACCACGCCGAGAAGGCCGGCCGCCGCGCCCCACCACGCCCACGCCTCGCGATCCGGCTGCCGAGCGGTCAGTCGCTCGCTGCTGGAGCCCATCGTCCTTGTCATGTCTCCTCCGGTGTCTTCCTGCCCGACCCCTCGCGGGCCGGCAGATGAGTGGTCAGGAGGCGACGATGACAGCTCCTTCGTCCCAGGCGGAAGATGCCCATGTCCCGCGCAACCCGGGATTCTGACGGGTAGGTGTCGAGCTCCCTTTGAGGATTCAGCGGACGGCCGTTGACGCGGCTGCGCTAGAACTGCCGTACTGGCGCGGCGACCGATACGCGATTCCGCACAGAACGTGCGCCCCGAACGACCGGAGGAGGAATTCTCCGCTGCACCGTCGTCCCGCTCCTATCCGGCGATCGCTCGCACCGAGCCCGGTCCGTCCGCCGGCTCCGACGTGCCGATAGCGCGTACTCCCGGGGTCGCTGGTTGCCTGCCTCGTCGGAGGACATCGCCGCGCCGATCACCCAGTTCGACGCGAGCGTGACGGTCACGAAGAGTGATGGCGGCGCCCAGCGGTCAGCAGCGGCGACACGCGGCCCGTGCGAAGCGTGTGGTGCGGATGTGGTGCGAGCAGGTCGACGCCCCGGCAGTAGCGATCGGCTCTAGGGCTGTGACCAGCGCTTTTGTTGCCCGGAGGGGTGCGAGAGCGGCCGAATCGGACGGTCTCGAAACCGTTGTGGGGGCAACCTCACCGTTGGGTTCAGATCCCACCCCCTCCCGCCATCCGAGCCCTTCCGCACCGGCCGCCCCTCCGAGGGCGGCCGGTGGCCGTTCCCGCCGAGCCGGGGCGTTTTGGACACCACGTGCCAACCTCGTCGGCCCGTGGTGGAATCTCCGCAGTGGACGTCGCGGCGCTCCTCCTCGAGCTGTACGGTCGCATCCCGCCGTTGGCCCGCGCCGCGGTCGACGGCGTGGACGTCGACCGGCTGATCGAATCACCACGGCAGGGCGCCAACCCGATCGCCTGGCTCGTGTGGCACCTCGCCCGGGTGCAGGACGACCACGTCGCCGAGCTGCTCGTGCCGCCCAGCTGTGGGTCGACGGCGACTGGGCGTCGCGGTTCGGGCTCGATCCCGATCCGTCGAACACCGGCTACGGCCACTCGTCGGAACAGGTGGCGGCTGTCCGTCCCGAGCGCCCGGAGGTGCTGCTCGACTACCTCGACGCCGTCCAGGCTCGCACCCGGGCGATGCTGGAGCAGCTCGTCCCCGCAGATCTCGACCGCATCGTCGACCGCAGTTGGGACCCGCCGGTCACGCTCGCGTGCGCCTCGTCAGCATCGCCGACGACAGCTTGCAGCACGCCGGCCAGGCCGCCTACGTCCGAGGCCTCCTCGGCGCCTGAGGCTGGCGTTCGAGGCCGCGGCTGCCACTGGCGAGCGGGAGCTACCGGGTCACCCGAACAGCGCGGCGTAGTCGTCGCGCGAGACAGGGTGGGCGACCAACGCTCCGTCACCTCGCGGCACCTCCACCGGCGTCCCCTCCACGCTGAACGAGACGAGCCCGATCCCCGGCCGCCCGGTCAGCGTGCAGACCATCTGCGAGACGGCGAGGAGCTGCTCGTCGCCGGCCAGGATGGAGATCGACTGGCTGAGGTCGACGCGGGCGATGCCTCCGGCCGCCCGGACGTCTCGCACGAGCGACTCGTCGACCAGCGCCGTACGCAGCGCCTCGGGTCGGTCCCTCGGCGGGGAAGCCAGCGCCCGGACCAGCTCGATAAGGGGTACCTCGGCTCGTACCTCCTCGTCCACCGCCTTCAACCGGCCGTCGGCGAGGTAGCACAGTCGCGCCCGCTCCGTCCGCTCGGCAGGGGTGGTGGGGACCACCGGTGGCGCATCGGGGTCGAGGAGGGAGAACGGGACCGACTCGGCGTCGACCACCTCGGGACCGGGCTGGGCGGGGACGCGGCACGCGGTGGCGGCGAGGAGCAACGCCGCCGGGGCGATGAACACGACGTGTCGCCTCACGCCCGCGCCTCGGGAAGCTCGACCACGAACCGCGCGCCGCCGGCGGGAGCGTCCTCGACCCACGCCCGTCCGCCGTGGAGACGGACGTGCTCTGCCGCCAGTGCGAGGCCCAGCCCGCTCCCCGTCGTCGTGCCGGCACGAAGCCCGGCCTCGCCACGCGAGAACCTGTCGAAGATCGCCTCACGCTCCTCGGGAGGCACTCCCGGCCCGCGGTCATCCATCACGATGCGGATGAGGCCGTCGCCGGCCGGCTCGGCGCACACCCGCGCCAGCCCGCCGGCATACAGGCGGGCGTTCTCCGCGATGTTCCCGAGCGCCTGCGCCAGGCGGCGGCGATCGACGGCGACGTGGGAAGGCATGCCCTCGGCGAGCTCGACGACGACATCGGGTCGCCCGTGCACCTCTGCGATGCGGGCGAGGAGGTGGCCGAGGTCGACCGAATCGAGCTCGAGCGGCGCCGTGCCGGCGTCGATCTTCGAGATCTCGAGCAGGTCGAGCACCATCTGCTGGAACGACTCCACCTTGGCGGCGAGCACCTCGAATGCGGCCAGGACCTGCTCGGGCAGCTGCGCTCTCCTGCGGTCGATCACCTGCACCGCGGCAGCCAGCGCGGCGAGCGGCGTGCGCAGCTCGTGGCTCACGTCGGCGGCGAACCTGGCCTCTCGCTCGATGCGCTCCTCGAGCGCCGACGCCATGGCGTTGAACGCCTCCACCAGGCGGCGCAGGTCGGGATCCCGCTCGGGGCCGAGCCGGGTGTCGAGATTCCCACCGGCGATCCGGGCGGCGGCATCGGCGACGGGCCGCAGCGGGCGGACCAGCTCACGCCCGGCGGCGAAGCCGACCAGGGCGGCGGCGAGAGAGGCGCCGCCGGCTCCGACGGCGAGGGCTCTGGCGAGGAGCTCGAGCGTGCGCTCGAGCTCGGCGAGGGGGAACAGCTCGAAGTACTGGGCGTCGATCGCCGGGATGGGGACCCCCACGGCGACGTGCAAGCGCCCGTCAGGGTCCCGGTAGCGCTGGTGCCCGACCTTCCCCTCGCCGACGGCGCCGAGGAGGTGCGCGGGGACGGCGTCGCGGCCGACGGTGACCGAGCCGGAGAACCACTCGCTGCCGTAGTTGATGATGGTCGTCGACGCCGAGCCGCCGAGGCTGGTCAGGAGCGAGCGCACGTCGGGCTGGGACGACCGGAGCACCGTCCTGGCCAGCCGGGCGTTCACGTACGCCTGGCGCAGCGCGGCGTCCTCCCGCTGGGCGACCAGGTACCCCCGGGCCACGGCGTAGGTCATGGCGGCGAGGACGACGGCCACCACGAGCCCAGTGAGGCCGAAGCCGAGGGTGGCGTGCATTCGAAGGCCGAGGTGACGGCGAGCACGCGGGGCGGTCACGGGACGAGCTGGTAGCCCATGCCGGGGATGGCAACGAGGTGAGCACCGTGGTCGGCCTCTGCCTCGATCTTGGCGCGCAGCCGCTCGATGTGGACGTCGACGATGCGCAGATCGTCGAGTCGGTCGGGCCCCCACACCCGTTCGAGCAGCTCCTCCCGCCGCACCATGACGCCGAGCCGCTCGGCGAGCACAGCGAGCAGGCGGGACTCGACGGGCGTGAGAGGGATGGGCTGGGCGCCTCGCTCGACGAGCCCGGTGGAGAGGTCGATGAGCAGGTGGCCCGCCCTCACCCTCGTGCCCGGGGCCAGATCACCTCGTGCCCGCCGCAGCACCGACCGGAGTCGAGCGACCAGCTCGGGGATCTTGATGGGCTTGGCGACGTAGTCGTCAGCGCCGGCCTCGAGGACGGCGACCATGTCCTCGCTCTCGGCCTGGGCGGTCACGGCGACGACCGGGACGCGACTGCGCCGGCGGATCTCGCGGCACAGCTCGAGGCCGTTCATCCCGGGGAGCCGGATGTCGACGAGCACGGCGTCGACGGCGTGGCGCGAGAGCTCGTAGAGCGCCCGCTCGGCGTCCTCGGCGTCGACGACGCGGTAGCGCTCGTCCTCGAGGGCGATGCGCAGCATGGTGCGCAGGTCGTCGTCGTCGTCCACGATCAGGAGCGTCGTCATCTCGTCACCTCGCGCAGATGTGCGGCGCTCGATGCGCGGCGTCCCGATCCTCAGGGACGCCACCTCGACGCTAGGTGATCGCGCCGGGCGGCGGCCGTCGGGGTGCACGTCGCCCGCGAGGGAGCGAGCGACCCCCGTCGACGGCCCGGAGACTGGTAGTACTGCGTCATGAGCCCGGTGTCCGCGGCCGAGCCCGACACCCTCCTGTTCGAGCTGGTGGCCACGCCCGAGGGCCGGGCCGACCCGTACCCGCGCTATGCGGCCCTGCGGGCCATGGCGCCGGTCCACCGCAGCTCCTTCGGCTTCTGGGCCCTCACGCGGTACGACGACTGCCAGCAGCTGCTCCGCCGCCCGGGCGTCGGGAAGGACTTCTCCGGCGCGGTGAACAGCCTGGGGCTGACCGACGAGCAGCGGGCAGAGCAGGACCGGTTCCGCAACGACCGCTCCAACATGTTGACCACCGACCCGCCCGACCACACCCGCCTCCGGGGGCTGGTCACGCGAGCCTTCACGCCCCGCACCGTGGAGACGCTCCGGACCCGCATCGTGGACTTGGTGGACGAGCTGCTCGACGCCTTCGGCTCCGGGGAGGTCGACGTCATGGACGCGCTGGCCTTCCCCCTCCCGGTCACCGTCATCGGCGAGATGCTCGGCGTGCCCCCCGCCGACCGGCCTGGCCTCCGGCCGCTCGTCCGGGCCGTCACCGCCGTTCTCGAGCTCGCCGTCACCCCCGCCGCCTTCGCCGAGGCCACCACGGCCGACATCGAGCTGGAGCAGTACTTCGCCGGCCTGGTCGCGGAGCGCCGCGCCCAGCCCCGCGACGACCTGCTCACCAAGCTGATCGAGGCCGAGGACAAGGGCGACCAGCTGAGCGAACACGAGCTCATCTCCACCGCCATCCTGCTGTTCGCGGCCGGGTTCGAGACGACGACGCATCTCATCGGCAACGGGCTGCTGGCGCTGCTGCGCCATCCCGACCAGCTGGCCCGCCTGCGAGGGGACCGTTCGCTGGTCCGGCCTGCGGTCGACGAGCTTTTGCGCTTCGACAGTCCTGTGCAGATCGCCATCCGGACCGCCTACGAGGACCTGTTCATCGGGGGGCACCAGATCGAGGCAGGGAGCGTGGTCGTGGCCCTGCTCGGCGCCGCCAACCGCGACCCCGCTCGCTTCCGCCATCCCGAGCGCCTCGACGTGGGACGCGACGAGGGGGCGCCGATGAGCTTCGGCGGCGGCATCCACTTCTGCCTCGGTGCCGCGCTGGCCCGCTTGGAAGGCCAGATCGTGCTCGACCGCATGCTCGACCGCTTCGGCTCGATGGAGCTCGTCGGCGCTCCACCCGCCTACCGCGACAGCCTCACCCTCCGGGGCCTGGTGGACCTGCGGGTGCGCTTCGCCGCGTGATTTCCGTCAACCAGGACGGCATCCACCAGAGCTACGAGCGCCTGGACGAACTGCTCGCCCTCTGATGCCGCCGGCGCCCGCGCCGGGTCCGGTCCAGCGTTCTCCGACGTCTGACGCCCGCGTAGCGGGCATCAGGCTTCACAGAACGGTGGGAACCCGGACACGAAGAAGGGGCCCCCGAAGGGGCCCCTTCTCCGTGCGAACCGAGCGAGGTGCTCAGTCCTCCAGGGGACGACGGGCCCACCGCCGCACGCCGAGGGCCAGGGCGGCCATCACGGCGGCCAGGGCGCCGAGCGTGCGGGTGTCGCCACCCGTGCGGGGCAGCTGGGGAGCCGCCTGCGGCTCCGCCGCCAGGACGGCGGGCGCCGGGGCCGGCGTGATCCTCTGCTGCGAGGCCGACTGCACGGTGCCGAGCTTCAGCGTGAGGCCCTGGGTGAGGGCGCCCAGCGTGGCCGGCAGATCGAGCAGGCCGCCCAGAGCGAGGGCGTTGCCGCCGAGCACCGGCAGGGCGGCGGTCGGGTTCGCCACGCCGGCGGCGCTCAGGGTGCGCACCGAGCTGTTGCGACCGCCGGTGAGCGAGCTCACCAGGTTGCCGAGCAGCGCCGGCGGGGTGATCTTGACCGACAGGACGTCGATGCCGGCGAGGGCCTGGTTGTAGCCGTCCTTGGCGGCCACGCTCGTGCTCTTGTCGAGCACGGCCACCTTGACCAGATCCTTGAGCGAGGGGTCGATGATCCCGAGCACGCTCGTCAGCTGGTTGGTCACGGCGTTGAGGGTGTTGCCCACCGACAGCAGGTCGACGCCGGGAAGCTGGAGGCCGAGCACGGTGAGGCCACCCAGGTTGGCCACCACGTCGGCCGCCGAGTTGGCGAGCGTGTCGGCCGCCTTGGTGGTGGCCGCCACCTTGGCCCCGTCGAGCTTCAGCAGCGTGATGTCGTTCAGGCTCTTGAGGGCCCCGCCCAGCAGGTTGGTGAGCGTGTCCTGGAGCGTCTTGAGGGCGTCGGCCACGACGACGTCCTGCAGCACCGAGGTGTCGATGACCTTGGTGGGGGCGACGGGCAGCTTGACCGGGAGGCCGCTGACCACGTCGCTCACCGGCTCGACCGTCTTCACCACGTCATCGAGGGTGTCGTTGGCTCCGCCGACGGCGGTGGTGATGTCGCTGATGGCCTTGGTGAGGGTGGCCACGGCGCCGGCCAGGTCGCCGGTGCCTTCAGGCAACGCCACCGGGACCTTCAGGCTCTTCACCAGCTCGTTGACGACGCTGAGGTCGAGCTTCTCGAGGTTCAGGTTGAGGCCGGCCAGCAGGTCGCCCAGGTTGAGCAGCGACACGGCGTCGATGCTGAGGGCGCGGGTGCCGGTGGCGGCGGGCAGGGCGGCCGCCGTGCCGAGCGTGTTGCTCACGCTGTTGACCTTCAGGAGGCCGAGCAGCGACAGCCGGGCCAGGGCGGCGTCGAGGGCCGAACGGGCGCCGGCGGCGTCGAGGGCCGAGGTGAGGCTCGTAGGCACGATGGAACCGGCGACCACGTTCAGCGGCAGCGCGCCGGTGCCCGCCGGGTTGCCCAGGTCGAGGGCCGAGCCCTTGACGTCGGGGTTGCCGCCCGGCGTGCGCGACTCGAACGTCGGCAGGGCCGCCGTGATGCTGTTGAGGGCGGGGATGGCGCTCGACGTCACTGACAGCGGCGCCAGCCGGCTGACGGCGTGTGACGGCGCGACGGCGTTGTCGATGGTGCTCTGGGCGGTGTCGGCCAGGAGGCTGAGGTTCAACAGCGACCCGGCGTCACCCAACTGCAGGCTCAGGAGGGTGTGGGACGCTCTGGACGTGCCCACCCCCTGCGGTGTTTCGGCGCCGACGGACCCGGCACCAATGAACGACGCGGTGACGCAGAGCGCCGCCGCACCCGCGATTACGCGGACGGACCTTCTCATTCAATCCCACCTGTCTTGAAAGGGAACTGCCCCGGTACGAGCGGCGATGCACCCTTGCCGCAGGGCAAAGAATGAGCTAGTCCTCACTCTCCGTCAAGAGCTAGTCAGACAAGATGCAGAAGATCCCCTTTTGGCCGAAGTGGCCAACCCCCCCTCAGTCGCCCGATCGCCACCCCGCGACCAGCTCGGGCAGTTCGTCCAGCCGCTCGATCCTGGCGTCGGGGACGACGGCGTAGTCAGGGACGAGCGGGTTCGGGCGCAGGACGGCCCGCATCCCGAACGACCGGGCCCCGAAGATGTCGTCGTAGGGCCGGTCGCCGACGAACACGGCGCGGGCCGGGTCGGCGACGCCCAGCGCGTCGAGCACGGAGCGGAACGCCTCGGGGTGGGGCTTGGTGTGCGCGAGCTCGCTCGTGTAGCAGCGGACGTCGATGAACGCGGCCAGGCCGTCGCGCTCGAGGAACCGCTCGTGGAAAGCACGGGGCCAGTGGGTGTTGGACAGCAGGCCGATCCGCAGCCCGAGGTCGCGGAGCCGGGCCAGGGCGGGCACGGCTCGGGGGTCGTGGCGAACGTGGGGGGTCCACGCATCGAGGTGGTGGGCGGCGGCCTCCTCGAGCACGGCGTCGGCCACGTCGAGGCCGAGCCGGGCCGAGGCCTCCACGAGCAGCGCGGCCAGCGTCGTGCTGCGCCGGTCGGCCGCCACCCGTGCCCACGACGCTTCCTCCACGGCCACCAGGGCGGCGCACACCTCGTGCTCGCGCTCAGGGGCCAGGTGGCGGGCGGCCAGGCGCCACATGTCCATCATCTCGACGTCGGCGTACTCGGCGAGGGTGCCGCCCCAGTCGAACACCACGGCGTCGATGCTCACCCGGCTGCTCACCCGGCTGCGCGCCCGGCTGCCCGCCCGGCTGCCCCGCCGTCGGTCGCAGCGGCCCTCGACTCCAGCCAGCGGCGCAGCCCGGCCGCGTTGGAGTGCACGCCGTTGAGGGTCTCCAGCTTCTCCCGGTGCGCCTCGTCGACGCCGGCCAGCTCGGCGCCGAAGGCCGCCTCCAGGGCGACAGCCACGTCGTCACCGGCCCGCCAGGCCCGCTCGGCGACCTCCGCCCAGCGGGTGAGGGTGGCGGCCGCCTCCTCGAGCACGGCGGCGGGCTCAGGGACGAGGCCGTAGTGGGCGAGGGCGATCGCCGTGGGCGACAGCTCGGCGAACCGGGCCAGCGAACGCAGGGCGAGGTCGAGGTCGAAGTCCGGGGGCGGCGTGGCCGGGCGCAGCACGCCGGCGTCGGGGAGGCGGACGCCGACGGCGTCGCCGGCGAAGAGGATCCCGCTGTGCGAGTCGTGCAGGGCCAGGTGGTGCTTGGCGTGCCCCGGCGAGTCGACCGCGGTGAGGGTGCGCCCGCCGCCCACCTCCAGGCGCTCGCCGTCGCCGAGGACGACGAGGCGCTCGGGAGGCGTCGGCTCGAGGCGCCCGTACAAGTCGTCGAGCAGATGCCCGTAGACGCGCTCGGCCGACGCCACCAGGCGGGTCGGGTCGGC
Source organism: Actinomycetota bacterium (assembly GCA_030773495.1). Lineage (GTDB taxonomy): Bacteria > Actinomycetota > Acidimicrobiia > Acidimicrobiales > JALYMX01. The sequence continues at coordinate 16,229 of JALYMX010000478.1, forward strand.
CAGATGCCGGGCCCCCTTCTCGTGGACGTAGACGGTGGCCGACGGAAAGGCGCGGGCCACGTCGCCCACCCCGCCGGCATGGTCGAGGTGGATGTGGGTGACGACCACGCCGGCCAGGTCGGCGGGGCCCACGCCGAGGCCGGCGAGCTCGGCCAGCAGGGTGGGCACCGACGAGCGGCTCCCCGTCTCCACCAGCACCGGCGCCGGCCCTTCCACGAGGTAGCCGGCGGTGACGCGCGTCCAGCCGCCGAGCAGCGTGTCGAGCTCCACGACGCCGGGGGCGACGGTAGCGGGCACAGGCGTACCGTAGCGGCGTGACCGCCACCGACCGGTGCCCCACCTGCGGCTTCGACCCGCGCACGGTGAGCCCCTCGGACGCCGCCGTCGCCGCCCGCTCCTACCCCCGCCGCTACCGCGCGCTGCTGGTGCGCCCCGACGAGGACGACGCCGACATCGTCCACCGCCGGCCGGCGCCCGGCG
>JALYMX010000479.1 GCA_030773495.1 Actinomycetota bacterium
GTCTTTCAGCAAGATCGCATCCTGCCGATCAACTGGCATCGGTCAACTGGCCCATTCCCCTTGGCGGGTGTGTCACCTACAGTGGGGCCTCTGCCACTATAGGGGATTGACGGCTCCGGGGGGACCGAAGCGAAGGCGAGGACGAGGGTGCTGAACACGATCCGGCGCGCGCGGGGCGCTTCCACCGACCGCGAAGCCGGCGCGACCCTCGTGGAGTTCGCCCTTCTCTTCCCGGTCTTCATGACCCTCGTGCTCGGCATGATCTCGGCAGGGGTGGCCTACAACCAGAAGCTGACGATGACCGCTGCCGCCCGCGAGGCCAGCCGGTACGCGTCGACCCTGCCCGTCACGCCGGCGTGCGGGTCCACTGGCGAGACCGGGGCGAACGCCGATCTCAAGGAGTGGCTCAAGTGCGTCGCCGCCGTCGCAGTGCAGGCCTCGGCCGACGAGCTGCCCACCACAGCGCCCGGGCGTGAGATCTGCGTGGCCTACGTCAAGCCCGCGGCGCTGACCTCGACCGGGGCCAACGATCTCGACCGCCGGCTGGTCCTCACCACGTCGAATACCGCGGTCTCCGAGAACGGTACGTGCCCCAGCGCGCCTGCGTCCTCGATCGCCCACCGCCACGTGCAGGTGGTGATGAAGCGCAACTCCGAGATCCAAGCGCTGTTCTTCACCTACCCCGTGTCGTTGAAAGCGACGTCGATGACCCGGTTTGAGCGCGGCTGATGCGGAGGTCTCTGGTCCAGTCGTGGCGTCGTCGCGACGAGGAGGGCGCGTTCCTCGTCGTGTGGGTGCTCCTGTTGCTCGGGCTGCTCACGATGGTCGCCATCGTCATCGACCTGGCACAGTTGCGCCAGGACCGCCGCCAGCAGCGCCTGGCCGCCGACGCCGGCGTCACGGCCGGCGGCCTGACGTTGACGAAGACCGCCGCGGGTCGCCTCGGCGCCTGTGAGGACGCCTGGACCTACGCCGCAGAGAATCTGGGCTTCGGCCCGACACCCCCGCCCTCGCCGTGCGGTTCTGCCATCACGGGCGACTGCGACAACACGACGCCGGCAACGCAGTCGGCGGTGGGCTCGCTGGGGTCGTACACGGTACGCATCACCACGCCAGTGATCAACGGGGACGCCCTGATGTCCGCCGACGCCGCCGGCGGTGACGTGAGCCAGCCCGCGAACTCCAGCACTGGCGTCAACGACTCGGACGGCAAGCCGTGTGAGCGCATCGCCGTGCGGATCACGAACGTGCGCACCTCGACCTTCGGGCAGGTCGTGGGGTTCGACAACAACACCACGGACGTTCACAGCGTGGGCCGGTCTGCGACCGATGACGGGAACCTCTACCCGAACCTCGTCGTCCTGGAGCCCCACGAGTGCAACGCCATCTTAGCCAACGGGACGCCGGCGATCGAGGTGGTGGGGACCACGTCGCTGCGCGGGGGCATCGTGATCGTCGACGACGGCGCTGCGTGCAGCGGGACCAACAACTGGGTGCTGAACGTCGGCAGCGGCAACTCGAAGGGCCACGTCACAGCGGCGGTGAACGGCGACATCTACATGAAGGCGGGGAACGGAGTGTGCACCGGCACGGCTTGCGATCCCGGGCAGCTCGACGTTTCCACTTGCTGGAACCTCGACCCCGACCTGACGACCTGCAAGGGGTACTACCCGGAGGTCCGTCCGCTCCCAGTGACGATCAACCGCAGCAGGATCGACTACCTGTACAACTGCCGGGCGGGGTACACCACGACGACTGGGAACTACCGCAATGTAACGATCGACGGCACGACGATGGCGGGCTGCCCCAACACCACGGCCGACTACATGAACAAGCTCTACAACCAAGTCGTGAATCTGCAGGGGCTCCGGCCCACGAGCCCCACTGTGATTGGCACGAACCCCAGCCAGGCGTGCCCGGTGCTCTCCTCCCCGGTCGCCGGGCCCGTCGAGTTCAACTGCGAACTGGGGAACATCACCCTCGTCGTCAACGGCGATGCCTGGTTCCGCCAATCCAGCGCGTTGAGCCCCGTCTCTCTCACCGTCAACGGCAATGCCGTCTTCGACGGCCCGGTGGACCTCGGCACCAACAATCTCCTCGAAGTCGCCGGGAACAGCTACTTCGCCAGTGACCTGAAGGTCACGGGTAGCACGGCCGTCGTCAGGCTGCACGGCGCACTCGGCACCTACCCCTCCACGTGCCAGGGCGCCGACTTCATCACGAACATCGCCACGTGCGTCAAGCGGTCCGGGTACGTGGCCGGGGCTCCGTCCACCGGCGCCGCCTTCTCGTTCATTATGGGGAACTTCGTGCAGAACGGCGGTACCACGTCCTTCGACCGGGTCTTGGTCTATGGCGGGCCGTCTGGGCGGCTGAACCGGGCGGGAGGGGGCAACCTGGTGTGGTCCGGGCCGTCGAAGACGAGCGGCAGCCCCTTCACCAAGCTGTCGTTCTGGTCCGACACCACCTTGACGCACGAGATGGGGGGCGGCGGCGACCTCGAGGTGGAGGGGGTCTTCTTCGCCCCGGACGCCGTCTACGAGCTTGGCGGCAACTCCCCGACCATCCCGCTCGACGCTCAGTTCTGGGCAAAGAAGCTGCACGGCGCAGGCACATCGGTGTTCCGGATGACCCCCGATCCGGACCTCATCTCGGTTCCTACCGGGCCGGTGGTCCGCCTCATCCGCTAGCCGGCGGCCCGGGGCGAGCAGCGACGCGGCGGAAGTTCACGGTGTCGACCTCTCCGACGAAGTGTCACACGGCGCTGGTATTGTCGAACGCATGTTCGGACTGGCCAAGATGCGGGAGATCCGGGAGGGGGTGGCGGCGTACGCCGCCGGCTTCGACCCGGGCCTGGTGAGCGCGGCCGACGCCCAGCGCATCGTGGAGGACGCCGCGGCGGCCGAGAACATGCTGGACACCGTGAAGGCCATGGCCGCTCGCCGGGTGGCCGAGACCGAGCTGTGGCGCTGCCAGGGCGACCGCAGCGCCGCCCACCACCTGGCCCGCACGTCGGGCACCAGCGTCGGCAGGGCCCGGGAGGCGCTGGAGACGGCGGCGCGCCTGGCCGACCTGCCCGCGGTCGACGCGGCGGCTCGTCGCGGTGAGCTGTCCCCGTCGCAGGCCGCCCCCATCGCCGACGCCGCGTCCAAGGCGCCGGCGGCCGAGCAGCGCCTGGTGCAGGCGGCCAAGGAGGCATCGCTGGGCGAGTTGCTCGACGCCTGCGCCCGCACGAAGGCGGCGGCCGAGCCCGACGACGAGGCCCGCCATCGCGCCATCCACGCCTCGCGCTACGTGCGCCGCCGGCGCTCGAGCGACGGCGCCGGCGAGTTGCTCTACCGCTCGACGCTCGAGGAGGTGGCGGAGGTCTTCGCCATCGTTCAGGGCTACGGGGATCGGGCGTTCCGGACGGCGCGTGCCGCCGGGCGGCGCGAGCCGGGCGAGGCCTACCTGGCCGACGGCCTCCTGGAGGCCGTGCGGGCAGCGCGGGCGCCGAGGACGAGCGACGGGACGGAGGCCGCTCAGGGCGGCGCCGACTGCACCGAGGGCGGGGTGGCCCCGACCGGGCCGGTGGTGGACCAGCCCGGGGCCGACGCCGGCGCGAAGCCGGCGGTGGCGAAGCCCCCCAGCCCCGCCAAGGTGTTGGTGCACATCGACTGGGACGCCTTCATCCGGGGGTGGCCCATCGACGGCGAGGTGTGCGAGATCGCCGGTCTCGGCCCGGTGCCGGT
>JALYMX010000480.1 GCA_030773495.1 Actinomycetota bacterium
GCCCCGCACCGCTCGGGCCCGCCATGGCTGGCGCCGGCTCCGACCCGACCGGACCGCCGAGTCGCGCCACGCCCGCCACCGGCCCTCCGGGGCCGTCCTGACCACGCGCCGGCGAGTGGGCGCCACGACGGCGGCCTGCCGCCAGACCTTGACGAAGCGCTGCGCCGCGGTGGCCACGGTGAGCGCAAGGGTCAGCCACAAGACGGGGACGAGCAGGGCGCTGAACAACAGCCCGAAGCTCAAGGCGATGATGCGCTCGGCCCGTTCCATCAGGCCGCCCTTGGCGGCGTACCCCAGCGACTCGGCCTTGGCCCGCTCGTACGAGATGAGGCCGGACGCGGCCAGCACGGCGAACGGCAGCAGGGCGGCGTGCCCGCCGTGCTCCGAGGCCAGGTACCAGCCGATCCCGCCGAGCACGAGGGCGTCGGTGACCCGATCGGCCACCGAGTCGAAGAAGGCGCCCCGCGGACCGGCCGTGCCGGTGGCCTTGGCCAGCGGGCCGTCGAACAGGTCGGGCAGGGCGGACGCCACGAGGAGCACCAGGCCGAGCCCGAGGCGCCCAGTGCCGACGGCCACCGCCGTCGCCACGCCGAGCACGAGGCCCAGACCCGTGAGGTGGTCGGCGGTGACGCCCGTGCGACGAAGCATCGTCGCGGCCGGTTCGGTGACGCGGTCCACGCTGGTGCGCCAGCGTCCGTCGAACACGTTGCAGCTCCTGGATGACGAGACTGGCGAACGAGGCTAGCAGTCGCCGCTCGCTAGGCTGCTGACCCCGGCGCAGACAAGAGCGAGCGGCGCAGACAAGAGCGAGGCACTCAGGTGAAGAGCTTCCCGCCCACCAGGATCCGCAACATCGCCCTCGTGGGGCACGGGGGGGCCGGGAAGACCACGCTGGCGGAGGCGCTGCTGTTCCAGTCCGGCGCCTTGAGTCGCCAGGGCCGGGTGGAGGACGGCACGACCACCACCGACTTCGACCCCGAGGAGGTCAAGCGGCGCATCTCCGTCTCCGTGGCGCTCGCTCCCGTCCAGCACGACGGCTACAAGCTCAACGTGCTCGACTGCCCCGGCTACGCCGACTTCGTGGGCGAGGTGGAGGCGGCGTTGCGGGTGGCCGACCTGGCGGTGTTCGTGGTGAGCGCCGTCGAGGGCGTGGAGGTGCAGACCGAGGTGGTGTGGAAGATGGCGGCGGCCCTCCGCCTGCCCCGCATGGTGTTCGTGAACAAGCTCGACCGGGAGCGGGCCAGCTTCGACCGCACGCTCGAGCAGCTGCAGGAGACCTTCGGTGCCGGGATCGCGCCCCTCGAGCTCCCCATCGGGGAGGAGACCGCGTTCCGGGGCGTCGCCGACCTGCTCACCGACACCGCCATCACCTACGACACGGGCGCCGCCGTGTCGGGCCCCATCCCCGACGATATGGAGGAGCGGGAGAAGCAGGTCCACGAGAACCTCGTCGAGGGCATCGTCGTGGGGGACGACGACCTGATGGAGCGCTACCTCGAGGGCGACGTGCCGAGCGCCAAGGAGCTGGAGGACACGCTGGCCAAGGGGGTCGCCGCCGCCCAGGTGTTCCCGGTCGTGTGCGGGTCGGCGGCGCGGGGCGTGGCCATCGACCGCCTGGCCGACCTGATCTGCCACATCGGCCCCTCCCCCGCCGACCGGCCGCCGGCCGTGGTCGAGGCGGGCGACAGCGTGCAGGAGGTGGGGTGCGACCCCGCTGGTCCTCCACTCGCCTACGTGTGGAAGACGATGGCCGACCCCTACGTCGGCAAGGTCTCGCTGTTCAAGGTGCTGTCGGGCACGATCAGGCCGGACACCGTCCTCACCAACCCTCGCACCCACGGCGACGAGCGGCTCCACGCGCTGTTCACCCTTCGGGGCAAGGAGCACGAGCAGGTGGCCGACGTCCCGGCCGGCGACATCGCCGCCGTCGCCAAGCTGGGCGACACCACCACCGGCGACACCCTCGCCCCCAAGGGAACTCCGGTGCGCCTGCCTGGCGCGCCCGCCGCCGAGCCCGTGCTGTCCGTCGCCATCCGACCGAGGTCCAAGGGCGACGAGGACAAGCTGATGACCGCCTTGCAGAGGCTCCAGGACGAGGACCCGGCGCTCAGGGTGCGCCGGGACGACGAGACCCACCAGACGCTGCTGAGCGGGATGGGCGAGACGCACCTCGCCATCGTCACCGAGCGCCTGCACCGCAAGTTCGGCGTCGACGTGGACACCGAGGACGTCCAGGTGCCCTTTCGGGAGACGATCACCCGCCCGGCCGACGCCGAGGGCAAGTACAAGAAGCAGACCGGCGGCCACGGCCAGTTCGGGGTCGCCTTCATCAAGGTGGAGCCCCTCGAGCGGGGCGCCGGATTCGAGTTCGTCGACGAGATCGTGGGCGGCGCCATCCCCCGCCAGTTCATCCCCGCCGTCGAGAAGGGGGTGGCCGAGACCATGAGTCGGGGAGGCGTGAACGGCTACCCGGTCGTCGACGTCAAGGTCACGCTCTACGACGGCAAGTACCACTCCGTGGACTCGTCGGAGATGAGCTTCAAGATGGCCGGGTCCCTCGCCTTCCAGGAGGCCATGGCCAAGGCCGGACCGGTCCTCCTCGAGCCGATCTCACTCCTCGAGGTCACGGTCCCCGCCGCCTACCAGGGCGACGTGATGGGCGACCTCAACGCCCGGCGGGGTCGGGTGCAGGGAACCGACGCCGGCAACGACGGCGAGCAGATCATCGTCGCCATGGTGCCCACGTCGGAGGTGCAGCGCTACGCCATCGACCTGCGCTCGCTCACCGGCGGGCGCGGACGCTTCACCGTCACCCACGACCACTACGACGTGCTGCCCCAGCACCTCTACGACAAGGTGGCCAGGAAGTCGGAGTGACGAGGGCCGGTCAGGGCGCGGGCGGGCCGGCCGGGCCATCGCCGGCGCCCAGGCGGGACCAGTCCTCGGGGTTGTCCTCCACGAAGTGGGCGACCACCGAGCCGTCCACCCCGTCGACCAGCACGAGGCCCCGCTGGGTTGGCGGCTCCTCGGCCGAGTACAGCAGGATGCGCCAGGTCGGGCGGCTGCGCAGCCCCCGCCACGCCAGCTGGGCCGACGCGTGGCCCACCGGGAACCCGACCCGGCGCGAGGCGGCCACCAGGGCATCGGTCTCGCGGACGGCGAGCGGCCAGCTGGCCGAGAGGTGGTACGCGCCGATCGCGCCCAGGAGCGCGGCGGCCAGCAGCATCCCGTCGTTCACGAGCACGCCCCCGGCGGCCTCGGTGAGCCACAGGCCGAAGCAGGCCGAGGCCACCGCCAGGTGGAGCACGCCGGGGATCCGGCGCCGGCTGTTGTCGGGGAAGGTGTACGGGCCGCGGTAGCCGGTGGCGTCGAGCTCCTCCGGGAGCTCGCTTCCGAGGCTCTCGTCGGCCTCCTCCTCGTGCGGCTCGGGCACCGGCGAACCCTACGACGGCCAGGCGGCGCAGAGGCGCTCGTGGGTGGACGAAAGGGATTCGGGGAGCACCCGGGTCTCGGCCAGCGCCGTCATGAAGTTGGTGTCGCCGTTCCACCGGGGCAGCACGTGCACGTGGAAGTGCCCCACCACGCCGGCGCCGGCCGCCCGCCCCAGGTTCACCCCCACGTTCAGCCCGTCGGGGGTGTAGGCCGCCTTGACCGCCCGCACGGCGTCGGCCACCCCGCCCCACACCTCCGCCGCCTCGTCGCCGCCGAGCTCCTCGAGCTCGCCGGCGTGGCGCACGGGCAGCACCATGAGGTGGCCGCTCGTGTAGGGATAGGCATTGAGCACGGCGGCGCAGCGCTCCCCCCTCCACACCACGTAGCTGCCCTCCTCGAGCACCCGGCACAGCACGCACCCGGACTGGTTGGCCTCGTCCGCCTCGCCGGCGGTGGCCACGTACTCCGATCGCCAGCCGGCCCACAGCCGCTCGAGGGTCACGGCCGGCGGGCGGCGACCTCGTCGTGCAGGCGGGCCACGAAGTCGTCGAGCGGCACCCCCCGCTCGGGCCGGTCGGCGCCCCGGGCGTTGACGCCCACCGTCCCGGCGGCGACGTCGTCGTCACCCACCACCAGGACATAGGGGAGCTTCTCGAGCTTGGCCCGGCGGATGCGGGCCCCCAGCGGTTCGTCGCCCGCCACCCAGTCGGCGCGGAACCCCTCCGCCCGCAGCCGCTCGGCGACGGCGGCGGCGGTGCCGTCGTGGTCGTTGCGCACGCCGAGGACGCGGGCCTGCACGGGGGCCAGCCAGGCTGGGAAGGCGCCGGCATAGTGCTCGAGCAGCACCCCGAAGAAGCGCTCGACCGACCCGAACAGCGCCCGGTGGATCATGAAGGGGCGGTGGCGGGCGTTGTCGGGGCCGGTGTACTCGAGGTCGAACCGCCGCGGCAGCTGGAAGTCGACTTGAAGCGTCGACATCTGCCAGCGCCGGCCGATGGCGTCGCGGATGTGCACGTCGATCTTCGGGGCGTAGAACGCCCCCTCGCCCTCGGCCACCCGGTAGGCCACGCCGGCCGCTTCGAGCGCCCCCCGCAGGGCCTCGGTGGCCTGGTCCCACTCGGACTCCTCGCCCACGAACTTCTCCGGCCGGGTGGCCAGCTCGGCCTCGAAGTCCTCGAAGCCGAAGGCGCGCAGCACCCGCAGCACGAAGGCCAGGAGGCTCTCCAGCTCGGGGGCCAGCTGCTCGGGCGTGCAGAAGATGTGCGAGTCGTCCTGGGTGAAGCCCCGTGCCCGCAGCATCCCGTGGAGGACCCCCGAGCGCTCGAAGCGGTACACGGTGCCCAGCTCGAACAGCCGCAGCGGCAGCTCGCGGTACGAGCGCTGCTGGGACCGGTAGACGAGCATGTGCATCGGGCAGTTCATGGGCTTGGGGTAGTACCGGGCCCCCTCGAGCTCCATGGGCGGGTACATGCCCTCGGCGTACCACTGCAGGTGGCCCGACGTCTCGAACAGCGAGTCGCGGGCCAGGTGCGGCGTGAAGACGAACTGGTACCCGGCCGCCTCGTGCTCGGCGCGGGAGTAGTCCTCCATGGTCTTGCGGACGATGCCGCCCTTGGGGTGGAACACCACGAGCCCACCGCCGATCTCGGGCGGGAAGTGGAACAGGTCGAGCTCCACGCCGAGGCGGCGGTGGTCGCGCCGCTCGGCCTCCTCGAGCTGGCGCAGGTGCGCCTGGAGCGCGGCCTCGCTCTCCCAGGCCGTCCCGTAGACCCGCTGGAGCTGCGGCTTGCGCTCGTCGCCCCGCCAGTAGGCGCCGGCGACGCGGGTGAGCTTGAAGGCGCCGAGCCGGGAGGTGGAGGGGACGTGCGGGCCCCGGCACAGGTCGACGAAACGCTCGGTGTTGCGGTAGGCGCTGACGGCGCCGCCGGCCGCCCCCTCGTCGGGGTCGACCGACTCGATGATCTCCACCTTGTAGGGCTGGTCGGCGAAGAGGGCCAGGCCCTCCTCGCGGCTCATCTCCTCGCGCGCGAACGGCTGGTCCTCGGCCACGATCTCGCGCATGCGCGCCTCGATGCGCTCGAGGTCCTCGTCGGTGAACGAGGCCCCGCCGGGCAGCTCGAAGTCGTAGTAGAAGCCGTTCTCGATGGGCGGCCCGATGGCGAACTTGGCCCCGGGCCACAGCTGGAGCACCGCCTGGGCCATCACGTGGGCGGTGGAGTGGCGCAGCACCTGGCGACCCTCGGCCGAGCTGGCGGTGACGATGGCCACGCGGGCGCCGTCGGGCAGGACGGCGGACAGGTCGACGGGCGCCTCGTCGACGGTGGCGGCGACCGCGTCGCGAGCGAGCCTGGGGCCGATGGCGGCAGCGAGGTCGCCCGCCGTCGATCCCTCGGGCAGCTCCCGAGCGGAGCCGTCGGGGAGGGTGACGCACACGGTGGCCATCCCCGGGGAGCGTAATCGGCCCGCCCGCCGGCCCTTTTCCTTTTCGGACGCGCCAACGGGCGGGGCCTGAGGCCCCGCCCGTGCACGTCGGTCGGCAACTGCTAGCGGCGTCTGGCCGCGGCCCGCCGCGCCCGCGTCGACTTGGCCTTGGACTTGCCCTTGGCCTTGGCCTTGGCCTTGCAGACCACCTTGCCCTTCTTGGTGGTCTTGCAGACGGCCCCCTTCACGCCCTGGGCGGCAGGGGCGGCGGTCGGGGCGGCGGGGGGGGCCGCCGTCGGGGCCGAGCGCCTGGTGGTCATGAAGTTCACGGTGACGAAGATCATCCCGTCGCCGCGGCGGACCACGCCGACGCCGACCGAGTCGAAGGCGCCGTCGACCATGTTCCGGTAGTGGGCCGGGCTGTTGACGAAGGCGTTGTGCAGCCCCTGGACGTCCATGCCCATCCCGACGTTCTCCCCCAGCCGACCCCAGTCGCCCGGGGCCTGGGCGGACAGGGCCGGGTTGTGGGAGATGGAGCCCACCGCCGTCATCTGGCGCGACCAGGCCCTGGCCAGGTCGAACAGGTCACCCCTGGTCGCCAGCGGGCCCACGCCGCGCGAGGCGCGCAGCTCGTTGAGCTTGGCCACGAACGTCATCTCGTCGCTGCCGCTGTCGGCGCTCGCCATGTCGGGCGCCACGAGGGACACGGCGACCAAACCCACGACCGCCGTCCCCAGGATCCTACGAAGCCTCCGCACTGCGTTGCCTCCTCTGGCGTCGCCGCCGGTCGGCCCACGAGGAGGCTGCGCCCCCATTCGGTAGCCCGGCTGCCTTGCGAGCGGAAGCGCTCCGTCAGGCCCGTGGCTTTGCGTGCACCGGGTTTCCCCGGGCGTGCCGTTTCGTGGGTGTTCTCGGAGAGATGCTTCGGACGATCACACTCGGTGGTCGAGGACCATCCGAGAAATAGTCACCGCCGCCGGTGTGTCAGCGGCGGGCGCCCGCCCAGGCCGCCTCGAGGTCGGCGAGGGTCACGCCCGTCGCCCGGCGCAGCGCGACGTCGACGTGGTGGTCGACGCTGCCGGCGCCGAGCCGCGCCTCGCCGAGGGCGCGCA
>JALYMX010000481.1 GCA_030773495.1 Actinomycetota bacterium
GCTCTGAGCCGCCGGCGTAGCGGCCGCGGCGCGCCGAGCGCCGCCGGCGCACGCGCAGGTGCACGCCGGCCCACGCTCGCCCAGGCTGCGCCGGGCGGTCAGCTGGTCAGCTGGTCAGCCGGCCACCGCCTCCGGCGCCTGGCGCCCGTCGTCGATCATGAACTCGATGAGCCAGGTGTCGGAGAGGATGTCGTAGTCGGGCGCCACCAGCACGGCGTACCGCTGGAAGTACAGGATCTGCTTGCCCAGCAGCACCAACGAGCGCGGTAGCTGCACGCCCTTGGGCGCCGCCATCTTCACCGCCTGGCCCAGGATCTGCTGGTAGTCGATCTCGGCGATGGGGCGGGCCAGCCACGGTTGGACGAGGCGCTGCACGGCGGCCGCCGCCCGGGCCTCGTTCGTGCGGTGGCCCAGGTGGGCCCCCAGCTCGGTGAGGCAACGCACCACCTCGGCGAAGTCCTGGCGGTGGAGCATGGCCACCACGCCCCGGCGCACGAGCCGGCGGGTCACGTCGTCCAGCTCGCCCATGATGCCGAAATCGAGGAAGACGACCTTCCCCTCCCGGTCCACCATGAGGTTGCCGGCGTGGACGTCGCCGTGGAAGAACCCGTGCTCGCAGGCCGCCTCGATCCACGCCCGCACACCGGCCCGGAGCAGCTGGAACAGGTCGAACCCGGTGGCCGCCAGGCCGGCCAGGTCGTCGACGACCAGGCCGTCGATCCGCTCCATGGTGAGCACGCCCGGCCCGCAGAAGGTGCGGTGGACGGCGGGCACGCGGATGACGTCGTTGCTGCCGAACGAGCGCAGGTTGGCCTGGAAGCGCTCCATGGAGTCGGCCTCGACGCCGAAGTCGAGCTCTCTCCCGAGCGTGGTGACGACGTCGTCGACGATGGCCACCGGGTTGAGCACCCGCGCCGACTTCGAGACGCGCTGCGCCAGCCAGGCGGTGACGCGCAGGAGCCGCAGGTCGCGGAGGAAGCGCTTCTCCACGCCGGGTCGGCGCACCTTGACCACGACGCCAGTGCCGTCGGGAAGGGTGGCGGCATGGACCTGGGCGATGGACGCGGCGGCCAGCGGCTCGGGGTCGATGGAGGCGAAGAAGGACTCGACGGGCCCGCCGAGGCCGTCCTCGATCACCTTGCGGACATCGGGCCACGGCTCGGCCGGTGCCGTGTCGAGCAGGTACCGCAGCTCGTTGGAGATGGCCGGCGGGAACAGCCCCGGGCTCGACGACACGACCTGGCTCAGCTTGACGAACGGGGGGCCGAGCGACGTGACCACCCGTAGCACGCGGGGGGCCAGGCGCTCGGGCGTCCGCTCGCGCTTGCGCAGCAGCCCGGGCAGCAGGTGGCGGAGGAGCACGAAGGTGATGCGTTGGAGCCGCAGGAAGTCGCGCGGGGCGATGCGGCGCACGGCGGCGAGGTTGACCCGGGCCGCCGCCGGGTCGGGGGACATGGTGCGTTCGATGGCGCGCTCCCGGGCTCGGTGTCCGCTGAGGCCCGGCAGGCTACCTTCCGGGAGGGCGGCGGTCCACGGGTGGCCTTCGCCGGCGGTGGGTTAGCGTCGCATCGTGGGGATGGCCGCCTCCGCCGTCGACCTCGACGTCGACGCCGGCGCGTAGGAACGACGCCCCGGGGGCCGCTGCGTGTGCGGGCGCTTCGTCTCCTCCACGCCGGCCGCCGTGCTGGCCGACCAGTTCGCCGCCGAGGCCGTCCCGGACCTCCCCGATGCGCCCCGCTACAACGTGGCGCCCACCGACCAGGTCCTCGCCGTCGCCGCCTCCGCCGGCGGGCGCCGCCTCGGGACCCTCTCGTGGGGGCTGGTGCCGCGGTGGGCCGACGAGGGCCGGGCGCCGCGGCGGCTGGTGAACCTGCGGGCCGAGACGGTGGCCGCCCGCCCCGCCTTTCGCGCCGTGGTGGCCCGCCGGCGCTGCATCGTCCCCGCCGACGGGTTCTACGAGTGGGCCGGCGAGCGGGGGCGGGGGCGGCGCCAGCCCGTGTTCGTCACCGCTCGCGACCGCCGCCCCCTGGCCTTCGCCGGGGTGTGGGAC
>JALYMX010000482.1 GCA_030773495.1 Actinomycetota bacterium
GACCTGCGCGCCGCCGGCCTGTCGGCGGCCAAGGCGGCCGCCGTCGTCGACCTGGCCGCCAAGGTGCTCGACGGCAGCGTCGTGCTGCGCGGCGTGGGCCGGGTCCCGGACGAGGAGATCGTCGAGCGGCTGTGCGCCGTGCGGGGGATCGGACGGTGGACCGCCGAGATGTTCCTCATCTTCCAACTCAACCGCCCCGACGTGTGGCCTGTCGGTGACCTCGGCGTGCGCGCCGGGTACGGGCGCATCCACGGACTCGCCCCGTCCCCGACGCCGGCCGAGCTCGCCGTGCTCGGCGAGGCGTACCGGCCGTGGCGCACCGTCGCCGCGTGGTACTGCTGGCGCGCGATGGACGCGGGTGTTTCGTCGTCGCCCGGTGCGTGGTAGGCCAAAGGGATGACGCTGGCGCGCATCGTCGTCGACGACGTCCGCCCCCGCACCCCGTGCGGGTTCCCGGCGAAGGCGGTGGTCGGGGAGACGGTGCGGGTGTCGGCCGACGTGTTCAAGGATGGCCACGACCTGCTCGCCGCCCACGTCCGGTGGCGGCCGGCGGGCACCGACAAGTGGTCGGTCGCGCCGATGCGCGAGCTGAGCAACGACCGCTGGGAGGCCGTCGTGGAGCCCACCACGCTCGGCCGCCACGAGGTCGTCGTCGAGGCCTGGACCGACCGCTACGGCACGTGGCGGCACAAGGTCACCACCAAGGTCGGCGCCGGGCAGGACGTGGGCGTGGAGCTGGAGGAGGGCGCGCTGCTGTTCGAGGCGTGCGCCGGCGAGGTGGGCAAGGAGGACGCCCGGTTCCTCACGGCGCTGGCCGCCGGCCTGCGCGATCCGGCGACGCCACAGGCCCAGCGCCTGGCCCCCGCCCTCGACTCGCGCCTGCGCGAGCTGTTCGCCGGCCCCCTCGGCGCCTCCGACGTGACCCCGGCCTCGGCGGTTCCCCTCTGGGTGGACAGGGAGCGGGCCCTGGTGGGCGCCTGGTACGAGTTGTTCCCGCGCTCGTTCGGCGGGCTGGCGGGAGCGGCCCAGCGCCTGCCGGCCGTGGCCGACATGGGGTTCGACATCGTGTACCTGCCCCCCGTCCACCCCATCGGGCGAGCCCACCGCAAGGGCCGCAACAACGCCGTGGAGGCGCAGCCCGGCGACGTGGGCAGCCCGTGGGCCATCGGCGGCCCCGAGGGCGGGCACACCGCGGTCCATCCCGACCTCGGCACCCTCGAGGACTTCGACGCCCTGGTGGAGCGAGCCCACGCGCTCGGCATGGAGATCGCCCTCGACTACGCCCTCCAGTGCTCGCCCGACCACCCGTGGGTCGCCGAGCACCCGGAGTGGTTCCACCACCGGCCCGACGGGTCCATCGCCTATGCCGAGAACCCGCCGAAGAAGTACCAGGACATCTACCCCATCAACTTCTGGCCCGACCGCGAGCAGGATCGCCGGGCGCTGTGGCAGGCGTGCCTCGACATCCTCCGGTTCTGGATCGGGCACGGCGTGCGGGTGTTCCGCGTGGACAATCCCCACACCAAGCCGGTGGCGTTCTGGGAGTGGCTCATCCCGGCCGTCCAGGCCGACCACCCCGACGTGCTGTTCCTGGCCGAGGCCTTCACCCGCCCGAAGATGATGGCCAAGCTGGCCGAGGTGGGCTTCACCCAGAGCTACACCTACTTCACGTGGCGCACGGCCGGCGCGGAGCTCGAGGAGTACCTCGAGGAGCTGGCCCACGGCCCCAAGGCCGACTACATGCGGCCCAACTTCTGGCCCAACACCCCCGACATCCTGAGCGGGCCGCTGCGCAACGGGCCGCCCGCCGCGTTCCGCCAGCGCCTCGTGCTGGCCGCCACCATGACGCCGTCGTACGGCATCTACAGCGGCTACGAGCTGTGCGAGAATGAGCCGGCGTCGCCCGCCAACGAGGAGTACCTGTACTCGGAGAAGTACGAGCTCAAGCAGCGCGACTGGTCCAACCCCCGGTCCTTGGCGCCGTTCATCGCCCTGCTCAACGACGCCCGCCGGCGCCATCCCGCCCTGCAGCGGCTGCGCACCATCCACTTCCACGGCTCCGACAACCCGAGCCTCATCGCCTATTCGAAGCACACCGAGGACCGCTCCGACGTGGTGCTCACCGTGGTGAACCTCGACCCGCACGCGACCCACCACGGGTTCCTCGACCTCGACCTGGCCATCCTCGGACTGCCGTGGGACCAGCCCTACGAGGCCTTCGACGAGCTGAGCGGGCAGTCGTTCCCCTGGCAGGGCGGCCGGCCCTACGTCCGCCTCGACCCCTACCAGGCGGCCCACGTGCTGCACCTGCGCCCATGGCGATGAGCTTCGAGGTGACCACGACGGAGAGCGCGGCCGACCCACGGTGGTTCCAGCGGGCGGTGTTCTACGAGGTGCTGGTGCGGGGGTTCTACGACGCCAACGGCGACGGCACCGGCGACCTGCGGGGCCTCACCGAGAAGCTCGACTACCTGCAGTGGCTCGGCGTCGACTGCCTGTGGCTGCTGCCGTTCTACCAGTCGCCCCTGCGCGACGGCGGCTACGACATCTCCGACTTCTTCACCATCCTGCCGGAGTACGGCGACCTGGCCGACGCCGTGGGCCTGGTGGAGGAGGCCCACCGCCGGGGCATCCGCATCATCGCCGATCTCGTCATGAACCACACCAGCGACGCCCACCCGTGGTTCCAGGAGTCGCGTCAGGACCGCACCAACCCCAAGGCCGACTGGTACGTGTGGAACGACGACGCCGACCGGTGGTCGGAGGCGCGGATCATCTTCGTCGACACCGAGAAGTCGAACTGGACCTGGGATCCAGTGCGCGAGCAGCACTACTGGCACCGGTTCTTCTCGCACCAGCCCGACCTCAACTACGACAACGCAGAGGTCCAGCAGTCGATGATCGATGTGGTGCGGTTCTGGCTCGACATCGGCCTCGACGGGTTCCGCCTCGACGCCGTGCCCTACCTGTACGAGCGCGACGGGACCAACGGGGAGAACCTCCCCGAGACCCACGACTTCCTCAGCCGGCTGCGCAAGGAGGTCGACGCCGCCTTCCCGGGCAAGGTGCTGCTGGCCGAGGCCAACCAGTGGCCGGCCGACGTGGTGGACTACTTCGGCGACGGCGACGAGTGCCACATGTGCTTCCACTTCCCGCTCATGCCGCGGATGT
>JALYMX010000483.1 GCA_030773495.1 Actinomycetota bacterium
CCGTGCGGGCCTCGGCCACCGGCTCGTAGGCGCCGCCGCGGAGGCGGACGACGGGGATGGCGTCGGGCTCGAGGGACGTGCCGGCGTCGCCCAGCCGCCCGCCCCGGCGCACCAGCTCGACGGCCCGCACGACGAACACGTTGCCGGTGCGCCCCGCCACCGCCTCGGCCACCCGGGCCGCGTCCTCCAGGGACGCGCCGGCGGCCACCGCCTCGGCCGCCTCCCAGAGGCAGCAGGTGACGCCGAACGAGGCGGTGCCGGTGTCGACCAGCCGCACGGGCACGGGCGACGCCTGGGCGGCCAGCCGGGCGGCGTTGAAGGTGCCGGAGATGGCTGAGCCGATGTGGACCGAGAGGATCTCGTCGGCGCCGGCGGCGGCCAGCGCCTCGTAGGCGGCGACGAACCGGCCGGGCGAGGGAGCGGCGGTGGTGACGGCGGGGGTGGCGCCGGCCGCGAAGCGGGCGTAGAAGCCGTCGGCGTCGAGGTCGACCCCCTCCAGGAACTCCTCGCCGTCCACGGTGACGGTGAGGGGGACCACCTCGACGCCGTAGCGCCGCGCCAGGTCCGGGGGCACCTGGGAGTTGGAGTCCGTGCACAGGCCGATCACCCGGCCGCCCTCCTCGCCGCCGCGGCGAACCTCGACAGGATGACCGAGCTGGTCGCGGCGGCGGCGATGGGGAGCGCGCCGGTGGGGCGGGGCGCCCAGGCGTTGGGCCACCCCCGTCGCCACCACACGACGGCTGCCGCCACCCAGGCGGTGGACGCCACCGCCGTCGCCACCAGCGTCCGCGTCCCCACCCGGCGCGACCACTGGGGGGTGGCGGTCAGCCAGGCCAGGCCGAGGTCGAACGGGACGTAGACGGGGAAGGTGGCCAGGCACTGGCCGACGCTGGCCGCCACCCCCTTGCCCCCCCGGAAGCCGTTCCACACCGGGAAGCAGTGGCCGACCACGGCAGCCGTCCCCGCCACGTGGGCGCCGTTCTCGCCGCCCAGCCGCCGGCCGACGGCGCACGCCACCGCCCCCTTGGCGATGTCCGCGCCCATCACGCCGTAGCCCCAGGCACGACCCAGCACGACGAGGGCGTTGGCCCCGCCCGGGTTCCCGGTCCCCGCCGAGCGCAGGTCGGCCGTGCCCCCCGAGGCCAGCCGGCACGCCACGTCGGCCGACGGCACCGTGCCGAGCAGGTACCCGCCGAGGGCCGCGCCGAAGAGCCCCGCAGGGCCGCGGCGGGACGAGGTGTCCACCTTCGGCATCGCCGCCGACCCTACCCAACTCGCCCGGCGCTACCGTCCCCGCCCGTGGAGGCGACGCCGCGGCTGCTCGTCATCATGGGATCGGGTGAGACCAGCCCGACCATGGTGAAGACGCACCGCGAGCTCCTCGAGCGCCTCGGGCCCCCGCCGGTGCCCGCCGTCGTGCTCGACACGCCGTTCGCCTTCCAGGACAACGCCGGTGACATCGCCGCTCGGGCCGTCGAGTACTTCCGGGAGAGCGTGGGCCACCCGATCGAGGTGGTGCGGCTGCGCTCGACGGGCGGCGACCCGCTGGAGCAGGAGACGGCGCGCCACCGGCTCGCCGAGGCGCGCTACGTCTTCTCCGGTCCCGGCAGCCCCTCCTACGCCCTGCGCGAGTGGCGGTCGTCGGAGATGCCCCGGTTGCTCGCCGACAAGCTGCAGTCGGGCGGGTGCGTCACCTTCGCCAGTGCCGCCGCCCTCACCCTCGGCGTGGTCACCGTGCCGGTCTACGAGATCTACAAGGCCGGCGAGGACCCCCACTGGCTCGAGGGGCTCGACGTGCTCGGCCAGGTGGGGATCAGCGCCGCCGTCGTCCCCCACTACGACAACGCCGAGGGGGGCACCCACGACACGCGCTTCTGCTACCTGGGCGAGCGACGCCTGGCCCGGCTGGAGGCCGAGCTCCCGGCCGGCGCCTTCGTGCTCGGCGTGGACGAGCACACCGCCCTGGTGCTGGACCTCGGCGCCTGCACGGCGCGCGTGGTCGGCCTCGGCGGCGTCACCGTCCGCCGCCAGGGCGTCTCCACCGAGGTCCCGGCGGGGTCGACGCTGCCACTCGACGAGCTGGTGTCCCTCGCCGGGCCGGCGCCGCCTCCGGG
>JALYMX010000484.1 GCA_030773495.1 Actinomycetota bacterium
CGGTCTGCGTCGAGCTCGACCACCACCGCTCCGTCCTCGTGATGGGTGGCCACCACGGTGGCGAACAGGGCGTTGTGCACGCCCAGGCGGTGGTCGTTGTGCAGGCACACCACCCGGTCGCCGGCGGCGAAGGCCCGCCCCGCCGCTTCCACGCCCTCAGCGCCCACGCTCCCGTCGGCCACCAGCAACGCCCGGGCCGCCGCGTTGAGCTCGGCCACGTCGCGCCGGCGCAGGGCCAGCATGGACACGCTGTGGCCAGCGCGGCGAGCGTCGTACCAGTCGGCCACCATGGCGGCGCGCACCTCGCCCGCCGTGGCCCCCACGTGGATGCGCCCCTCGGCCTCGTAGCGCTCGACGACGGCGAGTGTCCCGCGGCGCCCTCCGGCGCCGCTGCGCACGTGGTCGAGGGCGGCGCGCTCCCAGGCCTGGCGCTGGCGGCGGTTCTCGGTGAGCTCCACGGCGCCGAGCCTGCGCACCAGCCCGGCGAAGGCACCGCCGGCCTCCACGGCGGGAAGCTGGTGGTGGTCGCCCACCAGGACCACCTTGGCGCCCGCGGCCGCCACGTGGGCCACCAGGCGCTCCAGGCGGCGGGTGTCGACCATGGCGGCCTCGTCGACCACCACGACGTGGCGGTCGGAGAGCAGCCCGCCGGCTGAGTCGCAGTCGGCCAGGAACCGGGCCACGGTGGTGGAGGGAATGCCCGCCCCGGTCTCCAGCTCCGAGGCGGCACGCGCCGCCAGCGCCACCCCTATGGGCCGGTAGCCGCCGGCCCGCCACACCGTCGCCGCGGCGGCGAGGGTGTAGGTCTTGCCCGTCCCCGCCCGCCCGACGACGACCTGCACGCCGTCACCCGAGCCGCACACGGCGCGGACCATGCCGGCCTGCTCGGCCGACAGCGAGGGCGCCACGGCCAGGCCCTGCTCGACCACCTCGGCGTCCACCTGGCCGGCGCCCACCCCCCGCGACCCAGCCGCCCGGTCGAGCAGGCGCTGCTCGACCGCCAACATCTCAGTGGTCGACCACCGTCGTTGCACCGCGACGGCCGTGGTGGCCGTGCCGTCGGCCCGACGCAGGAGCTGGCGGGCCTCGAGCGTGGCGGTCGTGTCGAGCACCGCCACCACCTCGTGGTCCTCGAGGAAGCACTCCGTGAGCTCCTCCAGCGCCTCCAGGTCCACCGCCGCGCCCGGGGGCAGTGCCTCGCACCACGCCCGAACCACATCGCGGCGGGGGAAGCTGGCCTGCTCGGCGGTGAGTCCCCTCGGCCCGGCCAAGTCGTCCACGGCGGCGTCGAGGTCGGCGGGGCGGAACGCCGGTGGGCGGTGCCCGAGCACCCCGGACAGCGAGGCCGCGTCGACGCCCAGCTCGGCCGCCTCGGCCCGCCAGCGCTGGGCCAAGGTGTCGGGGTCGACGCCGTAGTCCTTGGCCGACCGGGTGGCCAGGGTTGCCACCCGTGCCGCGCCCGGCGAGTCCTCGCCCCGGGCGGCCAGGGCCGCTTCGATCTCGTCGCGTCGCTTGGAGAAGCGCTCCAACAGCCGGGGGTCGACGCCGTCGATCTCGGCGTAGCCGTTGTGGACCTCGCCCCAGGCCACGCTGAGGCGCTCGGTCAGCTCCGCCCGCAGCACCGCCTGGTAGACGAAGCCGGCGGTGCGGGCGTGGCGGTACACGAACGGGGAGTACAGGGCGCCGAAGCCGCCGTCGAGGTGCTCGACCACGTTGGCGGCCAGGCAGTGGGTGTGCAGGTGGGGATCGCCGGCCCGGCTGGTGCGGTGGCGGAACGCGGCCACCACCAGCCCCTCGCCCCGCACCACCTCGACCACCCCGTCCACCCGCCGGCGCGACACCGTGGCGTGGCGCTCCAGGTAGCCGAGGCCGGCCGCCACCGCCTGGCGGTGGGCGGCCACCACCTCGGCGCTGACCTCCCCGCCGCCCAGGCCGAACAGCACCGAGACCGACTTGGGTGCCGAGAAGGTGAGGTCCCAGCCGGGCACCCGGTCGGCGCGGGTGCGGCCACCGAGCACGGCGCCGCCGACGGGGTCGACGCCGCCGAGCACGGCGCGGAGGTGCTCGGCGTCAACCTGGCCGGACAGTCCCAGTCGCGCCGCTCCCGTCCCCGACCACTCGCCCGGCGCCTCGCCGGCGCCGGTGTAGTAGTCCTCCACGCCCTTGGCCACCGTGGCCAGGTAGTAGTTCTCCTGGCCCTTCCCCAGCTTGCCGATGGACAGCACGGGCTCGCTCCCTCCAATGCCCGGGAAGGCCCGGAGGGCCGACCGCACGACTTCGGAGATGCGCGCCGGCGACGCCGGGAGCGCAACCAGGCACCCCCGTGCATACTGTGTGAGCCCGCCGGCCGCCCGGCCGGCGGCATAC
>JALYMX010000485.1 GCA_030773495.1 Actinomycetota bacterium
GCGCCGAAGCGCCGGGGCCGGGAACGAGCGCAAGCGGACCGGAAGGCCGGCCGCCGCCGACACGACGTCGGACTAGAAGTCGTCCATCCCGCCGCCGCCGTGGCCCGGCATGGCCGCGGCCTTCTCCTCGGGCTTGTCGACGATGACCGCCTCGGTGGTGAGGAACAGGGCGGCGATCGACGCCGCGTTCTGCAGGGCCGAGCGCGTGACCTTGGCGGCGTCGATGACGCCGGCCTTGAACAGGTCCTCGTACTCGCCGGTGCCGGCGTTGAGGCCCACGCCGCCCTCGAGGTTGCGGACCTTCTCGACCACCACGCCGCCCTCGAGGCCGGCGTTCACGGCGATCTGCTTCAGCGGCTCCTCGACGGCCCGGGCCACGATGCGGGCGCCGGTGGCCTCGTCGCCCTCGAGCTTCTCCGCCCGGTCGAGGACGCGGGCCTGCGAGCGCAGCAGGGCCACGCCGCCGCCGGCCACCACGCCCTCCTCGACGGCCGCCTTGGTCGTGGACACGGCATCCTCGATGCGGTGCTTCTTCTCCTTGAGCTCCACCTCGGTGGCGGCACCCACCTTGATGACGGCGACCCCACCGGACAGCTTGGCCAGCCGCTCCTGCAGCTTCTCGCGGTCGTAGTCGGAGTCGGTGTTCTCGATCTCGGCCTTGATCTGGGCGATGCGGCCCTTGATGTCGGCGTCGGACCCGGCGCCCTCGACGACGGTGGTCTCGTCCTTGGTGACGGTGACCTTGCGGGCCTTGCCCAGCAGGTCGAGGCTGACGTTCTCCAGCTTGAGGCCCACCTCCTCGGTGATGACCTGGCCACCGGTGAGGATGGCGATGTCCTGGAGCATGGCCTTGCGGCGCTCGCCGAAGCCCGGCGCCTTCACGGCGGCCGACTTGAACGTGCCCCGGATCTTGTTGACCACGAGCGTGGCCAGGGCCTCGCCCTCCACGTCCTCGGCGATGATGGCCAGGGGGCGGCCCGACTGCATGACCTTCTCGAGCACCGGCAGCAGGTCGCGCACGGCGCTGATCTTGGAGCCGACCAGGAGGATGTACGGGTCCTCCAGCACCGCCTCCATGCGCTCCGGGTCGGTGACGAAGTACGGGGAGATGTAGCCCTTGTCGAAGCGCATGCCCTCGACCAGGTCCATCTCCATGCCGAAGGTCTGGGACTCCTCGACGGTGATGACGCCGTCCTTGCCGACCTTGTCGATGGCCTCGGAGATCATCCCGCCGATCTCCGAATCGGCGGCCGAGATGGAGGCCACCTGGGCGATCTGCTCCTTGGAGTCGACGTCTTTGGACAGGTCCTTCAACGAGTCGACGGCGGCCTCCACGGCGGCCTCGATGCCCCGCTTGAGCGACATCGGGTTGGCGCCGGCGGCCACGTTGCGCAGGCCCTCGTGCACCATGGCCCACGCCAGCACCGTGGCCGTGGTGGTGCCGTCACCGGCCACGTCGTCGGTCTTCTTGGCGACCTCCTTGACGAGCTCGGCCCCGATCCTCTCGTAGGGGTCCTCCAGGTCGATCTCCTTGGCGATGGACACGCCGTCGTTGGTGATCGTGGGGGCTCCCCACTTCTTGTCGAGCACCACGTTGCGGCCCTTCGGGCCCAGGGTGACTCGTACCGCGTCGGCGAGCTGGTTCATCCCGCTCTCCAGCGCGCGGCGGGCGTGCTCCTCGAAGGCGATCAGCTTCGGCATGGGCGTTCCCTCCCGGGGGTGGCTCCCGTTAGCACTCTCTATGTTCGAGTGCTAATGCTACGACCCGCTGGCACTCGATGCAAGCGAGTGCCAGCAAGGGAACGGGGAAGCTCCGCTTCTGCCCCGGCGCCGCTACCGCGGGGCGAGTCTCGGCCGGTTGAAGGCCGATTCCAACCGCTCCAGCAGCTCCGACTTCTTCAGCTCCGCCTCCCGCCGGTCGCGCAGTGCGTCGAGCGGGGTGCGCAGCAGCCGGTGCAGGGTGGCGACCAGCTCGTCGGGGTCGAACGGCTTCGTGAGGTACTCGTCGGCGCCGAGCTCCCAGCCGCGGACGAAGTCCCGCTCCGCCGTCTTCGCCGTGAGCAGCAGCACCCGGGCCTCGGGCACCAGGCCGAGCTGGCGGCGGGTGCGCAGGACGCCGAAGCCGTCCATGCCGGGCATCATCACGTCGAGCACGAGGCAGTCCGGCGACTCCCGCTGGAGGACGCCGATGGCCTGCGTGCCGTCCTGGGCCTCGAGCACGTCGAAGCCGGCGTCCTCCAGGGTGAACACGAGCAGGGCGCGGATGTCAGCGTCGTCGTCGACGGTCAGCACCTGGGCCATGCTGGGCTATCGGCAGCCGGGCTGGCCCGGTTGAGCCCTGCCCGCGCCGGGCGGTCCCTCAGGCCCCGCCGGCCACCGCCGGGACGATCGACACCGTCTGCCCGGGCGCCACGGGCGTGTCGAGGCCCTGCAGGAACCGCACGTCCTCGTCGGCCACGAACACGTTGACGAACCGCCGCAAGCGGCCGTCGTCGAACAGGCGGTCCTCGAACCCCGGGTGGGCGGCGTCGAGCGCCCGCAGCACTTCGCCGACGGTGCTCCCCTCCAGGCTGACGTCGCCCACGCCGCCGGTGAGACCGCGCAGCTGCGTGGGGATGCGAACGGTGACGCTCACCGGCTCTCCTCCGTGTCCATCGCCAGCGTGAAGGCCTCCATGCTCGGAGGGATCGTGACCGTGGGCCCGACGTGGGGGCTGACCGCGTCGATGGTCTTGAGGCCGAGCCCGGTGACGTAGACGACGACCCGCTCGTCGGGGCGCACCACGCCGGCCGCCGCCAGCTTGGCCAGCGTGGCGATGGTGACGCCGCCGGCCGTCTCGGCGAAGATGCCCTCGGTGCGGGCCAGGAGTCGGATGCCCTCCACGATCTCGTCGTCGGTGACCGAGCCGACCGACCCGCCCGTCGAGCGCGCCACGTCGAGGGCGTACCAGCCGTCCGCCGGGTTCCCGATGGCCAGCGACTTGGCGATGGTGCTCGGCCTCTGCGGGCGGATGTGCTCGGTGCCCTCGGCGAAGGCGGTGGCGACCGGCGAGCACCCGGCGGCCTGCGCCCCGGACACCCGCACGTGGGGCTCCTCGTCGACCAGGCCCACGGCGTGCAGCTCGGAGAAGCCCTTGTGCACCTTGGTGAGCTGGCTCCCCGAGGCGATGGGCACGACGACGTGGTCGGGCAGCGACCACCCGAGCTGCTCGGCCACCTCGTAGGCCAGCGTCTTGGACCCCTCGGCGTAGTACGTGCGGATGTTCACGTTGACGAAGGCCCAGGTGGGGTGCTCGCCGGCCAGCTCGGCACAGAGCCGGTTGACCTCGTCGTAGTTGCCCTCCACCGCCACCAGCCGCCCGCCGTACACCGCGGTGGTGACCACCTTGGCCGGCTCGAGGTCGTGGGGGATGAACACGATCGAGTCCATCCCGGCGCGCGCCGCGTGGGCGGCCACGGAGTTGGCGAGGTTGCCGGTGGAGGCGCAGGCGGCCACCTTGAAGCCGAGCTCACGGGCCCTGGTGAGAGCCACGGACACCACACGGTCCTTGAACGAGCCGGTGGGGTTCAAGGTGTCGTTCTTGACCCACAACTCGCCGAGCCCCAGCTCGGCGGCCAGCCGGTCGGCGCGCACGAGCGGCGTGAACCCGGCGCCGAGGTCGACCGGATCACGCCCGGAGACCGGGAGCAGGTCGGCGTAGCGCCAGATCGTGGTGGGCCCGGCCGCCACCCGCTCGCGGCTGGTGGCAGCGGCGATGGCGTCGTAGTCGTAGGCCACCTCGAGCGGGCCGAAGCAGTACTCGCAGACGTGCAGGGCCTCGGCGGGGTACGGACGGTCGCACTCGCGGCAGGTGAGCCCCGTGACGTACGGGCCGGTGGTAGACGGCACCTTCCCCCTCCTCATCGTTCCGGGCATTGGCACCTGGCGGGCGCTCGCCTGCTGGTTGCCGCGGTGTCGCTGGGCCCGGCCCCTCGACCGCTCTGGATGACGGCAGCTCCATCGTGACCGCTGGGGGCGGCGCGACGCAAACCCCGTTGCGCGGGCGAAGATGGGCCATGCGCACGACGCCCGGGACGCTGGCGACCGCCCACCACCGGGACTTCGCGGTCGACGAGCTCGTGCGGCGCAAGGGCGGGCAGAAAGTGACGCTGTGCCTGCCGGCCCGCGACGAGGAGCGCACGGTGGGCGCCATCGTGCGCGTCGTGCGCCGCCACCTGTGCGGGCGCTCCCCGCTCGTCGACGAGGTCCTGGTCGTCGACGACGGGTCCACCGACGCCACGGCGGCGGAGGCGGCAGCGGCCGGCGGGCGGGTGGTGCGGGGCCCGGGCGTGGGCAAGGGCGATGCCATGCGCGCCGGGTTGATGGCGGCCGGCGGCGACCTCGTCGTGTACTGCGACGCCGACGTCCGGCCCTTCCCGCCGCACTTCGTCGTCGGGCTGGTGGGCCCGCTGCTGTGCGACCAGCGGGTGGGCTTCGTGAAGGGGTTCTACGAGCGGCCGCCGGGGCCGGCCGGAGGCGGCGGGCGGGTCACCGAGCTGGTCGCCAAGCCGGCGCTGCGGGCCCTCCTCCCCCAGCTGGCCACCTTCCACCAGCCCCTGGCCGGCGAGTGCGCCGGCCGGCGCCAGGTCCTCGAGGCGGTCCCGTTCGTGGCCGGCTACGGCGTCGACGTGGCGCTCATCATCGACGTCGCCACCCGCTTCGGCTTCGAGGCCATGGCGCAGGTGGACCTTGGCCGGCGCCTGCACCGGAACCGGCCGCTGGCCGAGCTGGGCCCGCAGGCCGAGGCCGTGCTCCGCACCGTCCTCGCCCGCGCCGGCGTGGGCGCCGCCGTCGCCGAGCACCCGCCCCTCGCCGGCGAGCCCGTGAAGGTGCCCACTCAGTAGCAACAGGTCAGATCAGGTCAGAGCTGCGACGGCTCCCGTTCACCCTCCGTGACGGGCGCGTCACCCGGCTCCGCACCATCGGGCCCCACCCCGCCCACGAGGCCGCGGCCCTCGGCGGCCTCCTCCTCGGCGGCGGCGACGGGCAATGGCTCGTCCAGCACGTGGGTGCGCCACACGTGGCTCAGCAGGATCTTGAGCACGGCGGCCACCGGGACGGCCAGCAGGAGCCCGAAGAAGCCACCGAGGGTTCCCCCGGCCAGGAGGGCGAGGATGACCGCCGCCGGGTGCAGCTGCACGGCCCGCTGCATCACCTGAGGGGTGATGAAGTGGTTGTCGACCTGCTGGGCGATCACCATCACGACCACCACGCCCGCCGCCTGGAGCGGGCTGCCCGTGGTGAGCGCGATGACGATGCCCGGCACCCCGCCGACCCACGGCCCGATGAGGGGGATCACGTTGAACAACCCGGCGATCATCCCCACCAGGAACCAGAAGCGCAGCCCGATGATCAGCAGGCCCACCGAGCACATGACGCCGACGATGCCGGCCACGAACAGCTGTCCCCGGAAGAACCCTCCGATGGCGCGGTCCAGCCGGTGGCCGAGGTGGACGATCTCCGCCCGGGCGCGTTCGGGCACCAGTGACAGCGTGGCGTCGCGGATGCGAGGCAGGTCGACCAGCAGGTAGAAGGCGATGATGGGCGCCAGCACCAGGATCAGCAGCACGTGGAAGATCCGCAGCCCCAGCTTGCGGGCCCGGTCGAGCTGCTGGCTGAAGGTGAGGTTGTCGGCGCTGAACGCCTGCTCCAGGTCCTCCCGGGTGAACTCGAGGAAGGTTCCCTTCGACGCCTCGGCGGCGTCGTCGATCCAGCCCTCGGCCTCCGCCCTGATCTCCGGCCAGTCGTCGCTCAGCTCGGTGGCCTGGTCGGCGGCGATCGGGTAGATGAGCGCGCCCGCCAAGGCGAGCCCGCCGGCCACGCCCAGGTAGGCGAGGCCGGCGCCGGCGGCACGGGGCACGCCCCGGCGCTGGAGGCGGGTGACCACCGGGTTGAGCAGGAAGACGATGGCCCCGGCCAGGATGAGGGGCGGGAACACGACCCGCACCGTCCACGCCACCAGGCCGAGGACGGCCACGAGCGCGGCCACGCCGACGACCGCCCACGACACCTGCCCCGCCCGGCGGACGTGGTCGGTCATCGATGGTCAGGGTAGCTGTCGGAGGTACTCCGCCACTGCCTCCTCGACGCACCCGAGCGGGTCGGCGAAGGCCCGCTCGCGCCCGAAGCGCTCGACCAGCGACACGGTCGGCACCGGGCTGTGGCCGAACGCCTCGCCCACCACGACGAGGGCGGGGACGCCGGCCTCGGCGGCCAGCTCCACCACGCCGCCCACCGCCTTGCCGGCGAAGGAGTGCTCGTCGAGGAACCCCTCGCCCGCCACCACCAGGTCGGCCTGCTCGATGCGCTCGGGAAGGCAGATCGTGTCGGCCACCAGGTCGAACCCGGGGACCAGGGTGGCGCCCAGGGCGGCCAGCCCGCCGGCCAGGCCGCCGGCGGCACCCGACCCCGGGATCTCCCTGACGTCCACGCCGAACTCCTCGAGGTACATCTGGGCCACCCGCTCGAGGCGCCGGCGCAGCAGGGCGACCTGGGCCGGCGAGGCGCCCTTCTGCGGCCCGAACTCCTCGGCGGCGTCGAGGAACCTCGTCGTCACGTCGCACGCCACCGTCAACCCGACGCCGGCCAGCCGGCCGTGGGGGCGCAGGGCGTTGACGCACCCCAGCCCGCCGTCGGTGGTGGCCGAGCCGCCCACCGCCACCACGACACGGCGGGCGCGGGCGGCGACGGCGGCGGCGACCACGTCGCCCACCCCCTCGGTGGACGCCCGCATGGGGTCGTTCCACTCCGGGCCGCCGACCAGCTCCAGGCCGGCGGCCTGTGCCATCTCCACCACCGCCGTCGGGCTGCCGCCGGGCACCGACTCCTGGGTGAGCATGCGCCACTCCGCCTCGACCGCCTCGCCCAGCGGCCCGCGGACCATGGTGCGGCGCGCGCTGCCGCCCAGCACGGCCAGCGTCCCCTCGCCCCCGTCGGCCACCGGCGCACGGTCGCAGCGCCACCTGCACGCCGCCGCGGCGCGCGCCACCGCCCCGGCCACCTCGGCGGCCGAGGCCGTCCCCCGGAACTTGTCGGGCGCAGCCACGACGAGTGGCACCCGGGTATCGTGCCACCGCCATGGGGCACCCCGACCTGGTCATCGTCTCCAACCGGGGCCCGCTGTCGTTCACCATCGGCCCCGACGGGGAGCCGGTGGCCCGGCGGGGAGCAGGGGGACTGGTGTCGAGCCTCGGCCCGGCGGTGGCGGGCACCGGGGCCACGTGGGTGGCCGGGGCCATCTCCGACGCCGATCGCGCCGCGGCGGCGCACGGGGTGGTGGAGGCGGAAGGGTTCCGGCTGCGCTCCCTCGTCATCGAGCCCGCCGCCTACGGTCAGTTCTACGACGTGATCGCCAACGCCACGCTGTGGTTCCTGCACCACAACCTGTTCGACCTGCCCCGCCGGCCCCGCTTCGACCATCGCTGGCGCCAGGCGTGGGCCACGTTCGTGGACGTCAACCGCGCCTTCGCCCAGGCGGCGGCCGACGAGGCGCCCGACGGCGGCATCGTCATCGTCCACGACTACCACCTGCCCCTCGTCGGGGCCACGCTGGCCGAGCTGCGCCCCGACCTGCGCACCGTCCACTTCCAGCACACGCCGTTCTGCGACCCCGGCGCGCTGCGGGTGCTGCCCGACGAGGCCGCCCGCCAGCTGCTCGCCGGCCACGCCGCCCACGGCGCGGCCGGGTTCCACACGCGGCGCTGGGCGGCGGCCTTCACGGCCTGCGCCGAGGCCGTGCTCGGCGCCGCGCCCCCCACGTTCGTGGCGCCGGCGGCCATCGACGTCGACGACGTGCGCGCCGTCGCCGCCTCCGACGCGTGCGCCGCCTGGCTGGCCCGCCTCGACGACCAGGTGGGCGATCGCCGGGTCATCGTGCGCGTCGACCGCATCGAGCTGTCGAAGAACCTGCTCCGCGGCTTCCTCGCCTTCGAGGCTCTCCTCCAGTCGCGCCCCGAGTGGCGGGAGCGCGTGGTGTTCGTGGCCGGCGTCTACCCCTCGCGCGAGAACCTCGCCGACTACCTCGCCTACCGGAGCGAGACCGAGGCCCTGGTCGAGCGCATCAACACGACCTGGGCCACCGCGTCGTGGACGCCGGTGCTGCTCGACACGTCCGACTCGTTCCCCCGCTCGGTGGCCGCCCTGTGCCGCTACGACGTGCTCCTGGTGAACCCGGTGCGCGACGGGCTCAACCTGGTGGCCAAGGAGGGCGCCTCGGTGAACGAGCGCGACGGGGTGCTGGCGCTGAGCCGGGAGGCCGGCGTGTGGGAGGAGCTGGGCCACGCCTCGCTCGAGGTGAACCCCTTCGACGTGGCCGGGACGGCCGACGTCCTGGCCGCCGCCCTCGAGATGGCCCCCGAGGAGCGGGCCCGGCGGGCCGCCGAGCTCCGGGAGGTCAGCGCCCGGCGATCACCGCAGGACTGGCTCGACGACCAGCTGGGCGCCGCTAGGACGTCGGGACGTCGAGCAGGCGGCTGAGCAGCGCGACGGCGCCCTCGGGCCCGTCGACCACCACGTCGGCCCGCTCCAGCAGCTCGGGCGGCGACTCGTCGCTGCGCACGGCGGCCTTGAGCACGGCGACGCCACGGTCGGCCAGGCGGTCCAGGGTGGTGAACGCGGGGACGTCGCCCACGTCGTCGCCCACGAAGCACACGGCGGCGAGGCCCTCGCTCAGCTCGGCCACCGCCGTGCCCTTGTCCACCTCCACGGGCGGTCGCAGCTCCTCGGACATCCGGGCGGCGTGGAGCACGAGCCCGGTGGCTGCCGCCTGGTCGGCGGCCCACGCCCGGGCCCACTCCCCCAGCTGTGGGGCGGTGCGGTAGTGGAGGGTGAGCGACACGCCCTTGTGCTCCACGCCCAGTCCCGGCGGCGCCTCCCGGCGGGCCACCTCGGCCAACCGGTCCACCACCGGCGCCCAGCACGCGGCGCGGTCGTCGGCCCGCACCCGCCCGTCCTCGGCCCGCTCGAGCCCGTACAGGCCGACGGCCACCAGCCCTTCGCCGGCCTCACCGGCGCCGTCCGGGCGCCCGTGGAGGGCCAGGTGGGAGGCGAGGAAGCCGGCCGGCCGGCCGGACACCACCGCCACCCGGCGATAGCGGGCGGCCAGGCCGTGGAGCACGTCGACGGCCTCGGGCAGCGGGCGGGAGGTGGCCGGGTCGTCGACGATGGGCGCCAGGGTGCCGTCGAAGTCGGTGAGCACGCCGGCCTCGTCGGGCCGCTCCAGGAACGGGGCCAACAGACCGGCGAGCGACGCGGAGTCCACGGGCGACGGTAGCGCGCGCCGGCGGGCGGCAACGGCGCCACCACGCCCGCCCTAACCTCGCCCGGTGGCCGCCGCCGTCCCACGCCTGGCGTGCGCGCTCGTCGTGTCGCTCGTCGTGTCGCTCGCCGCCGTCGGCTGCGCCGAGGACACCGTGCGCCTCTCGTTCCGGCCGCCGCCGGGCCAACAGGCCGCCTACCGCATCACCGTGAGAGCGGTCACCGTCACCGACATCGAGGGCCAGGAGCCCCGCCGCACGGTCTCCGACACGGTGCTGCACGCCCGTCACCGCGTCCTGGAGTCAGGGCCCGACGGGGGGCGCGTCGAGGTGCGCCTGCGGGCGGCGGATGGCCCGGCGACCACGTTCGTCGTCGAGGTGGACCGCGCCGCCCAGCTGACCGAGGTGCAAACGGTCGAGACCCTGCCGGCGGGAGCGCTCGGGGACCTGGGCCTCTCGGAGATCTTCCCGGCGGCGGCCGCCGCGCCCCCCGACCGCCCGCTCGCACCCGGCGCCCAGTGGTCGATCGACGAGCCGGTGCGAGTCGGAGCGGCGCCCTCCCGCCTCGCCGGGGAGGGACGGCTGGTCCGGCTCCAGGTGGCCGACGGGCGCTCCCTGGCCCACGTGGCCAGCGACTACCGGCTGCCGGTGCAGCGCACCGCCGAGGAGACCGGGGGTCGGGTCGAGCTCACCGGCTCCCAGGCGACGACGGCGACCGTGGCCTACGACGTGGACGACGGGGCGGTGCATTCGGCGCGGGCCCGCACCAGCGGCCGCTACCAGGTGCGCCTGCTCCCGCCTCCCGGCGTGACCGGTGCTCCGGTGCCCGGCTCGCTCGTGGTGGACGTCGACTCCAGGACGAGGCGCGTGGACTGAGCGGTCAGGGCCGGGTGGTGGTGGACGACGTCGTCGTCGCCGAGCGGGCCGAGGTGGAGGAGGTGCGCCGGGCCGTCGTGGTCGTGGTCGTGGTCGTTCCCGCCACCCTCTGAGCCAGGTCGGGGCCCACCACGACGAGCACGTTGGCGCCACGGACGTTGGGCAGCGGTGGCGGCGTAGGCAGGGCCTGCACCACGGTGACGGGCAGCCCGAGGGCCTCGCCCACGGCCTGGGCCTCCCGCTCGAACCCCGCCGCGTAGTAGACGGCGCTGGCGTTCACCGCCTCCACGTCGGCGGGAGCCAGCACGTTGTAGCCGGCCTGCCTGAGCTGGTCGGTGATCCTGCGGGCCACGCCACTCACGTCGGTGCCGTTGACGGAGAGGACCCTCACCTCACGGGGCGGCCGGGCCGGGGCGGTGGGGGCGACCGTGGGGGGCTCGACGACGTCGGTGACCGGGGGGAGCGTCTCCTCGGTGGGGTCGCCCGCCGTGACCCGGTCGGCGGGCGCCTCGTCGCCCGCCCGCAGCAGCACGAAGCCGAGAAGCAGCGCGACAGCCAGCAGCGCGGCGCCACGACCGGCCGCGATCCCCGCCGACCGCCCGAACGACCCGTCCTCGGTGGCGTGGCGAGGCCGCGCGGCGCGCTTCACCGCGACTGGGGACGATCCGTGGAGCGGCCCTCGTAGCGGGCGCGCCGGCGCAGGTCGCGCTGGCGCCGCAGCCGGCGGACGACCAGGGGGTCGTAGGCGGCGGCCTGCGGCGAGTCGAGCAGGTGGTTCAGCACCTGGTAGTACCGCGTCGTCGACAAGCCCAGCCGCTGCCGGATGGCCAGTTCCTTGGACCCCCCCTCGCGCCACCACGTGCGCTCGAGGTCGAGGATCGCCCGCTCGCGATCGGACATGCCCATCCAGCGCAGCCTGCCAGTCGGCCACTCACAGTTCAAGCACCCTACGCTGGCCCCGCCGCAGTGCCCGAGTAGCTCAGCCGGCCAGAGCAGGCGCCTTGTAAGCGTCAGGTCGTGGGTTCGAGTCCCACCTCGGGCTCGGGAGCCCATGGCGTGACCGGCTGGCGCGGCGCCGTCCACTGCGCCCTCGCCCCGACGGCGCCGCCCGCGCTGGCGGACGCGATCACGGCAGGAGGGGCCGTGCTCGTCGACCCCGCGGCCGCCGAGGCGCTGGTGTGGACCGATCCCCTCGACGACGAGGGGTTGGCCGCCGTCCTCGCCGCCGCCCCCCACATCCGCTGGGTGCAGCTGCCCTTCGCCGGCGTGGACCGCTTCGCCGCCCTCCTCGACGGCGACCGGACGTGGACGAGCGCCAAGGGCGCCTACGCCCAACCGGTCGCCGAGCACGCCCTGGCGCTCGGCCTGGCCGGCCTGCGCCGACTCCCCATGCGGGCGAGGGCGCGCGAGTGGGGCGGGCCGGCGGGCAGGCGTTTGGCCGGCGCGCCGGTGACCATCGTGGGCGGGGGCAGCATCACCGAGGCGCTGCTGGCGCTGCTGGGGCCGTTCGGCGTGGAGGCGACGGTGGTGCGCCGCCGCGTCGCCGCCGT
>JALYMX010000486.1 GCA_030773495.1 Actinomycetota bacterium
GAGCACGTCGGAACTCGGCGACGAAGCTTCGCTTCGCCGCCGACAGGAGCTATTGCTCGGCGCGCAGGGTGGGGAAGAGCAGGACGTCGCGGATGTGGTGGACGTCGGCCAGCAGCATGACGAGGCGGTCGATGCCGATCCCGAGCCCGCCGGTGGGCGGCATGCCGTACTCGAGGGCGCGCAGGAAGTCCTCGTCGAGGGGCATGGCCTCCTCGTCGCCGGCCGCCTTGGCCCGTGCCTGCTCGGCGAAGCGGGCCCGCTGGTCGTCGGGGTCGACCAGCTCGCTGAAGGCGTTGGCCAGCTCCCGGCCGGCGACTATGGCCTCGAACCGCTCCACCAGCCCCGGCTTGCTGCGGTGGGGGCGGGCCAGGGGCGACACCTCCTGCGGGTAGTCGCACACGAACACCGGGCCCCACAGCTGCGACTCGGTGGTCTTCTCGTACACCTCCAGCACCAGCTTCCCGGGGCCCCACGCCCGGTCCACGTCCACACCGTGGGCGGCGGCCACGGCCCGGAGGTCGTCGACCGGCATGTCGACGTCCACCCGGACCCCGGCGTGCTCCTCCACCAGTTCGGACAGGGTGGCCCGCCGCCACGGTGGGGCCAGGTCGAGCGTGCGCCCGCCGTAGGTGACTGTGGTGGTGCCGCACAGCACGGTGGCCAGGTGGGCCACCAGCTCCTCGTTGAGGCGCATCATGTCGCCGTAGTCGGCGTAGGCCTCGTACACCTCGAGCATGGTGAACTCGGGGTTGTGGCGGGGCGACAGCCCCTCGTTGCGGAACGTGCGCCCCACCTCGAACACCTTCTCGAACCCGCCCACCACCAGCCGCTTGAGGTACAGCTCGGTGGCCACCCGGAGGTAGAGGTCGACGTCCAGCGCGTTGTGGTGGGTGACGAAGGGCCGAGCGGCGGCACCGCCGGGCGTGGGGTGGAACACCGGCGTCTCCACCTCCACGAAGCCGCGGTCCTCGAGGAACCGGCGCAGGAGGCTCACGAGGCGGCTGCGGAGCCGGAAGCTCCGGCGGGACTCCTCGGTGACCCACAGGTCGACGTAGCGCTGGCGGTACCGGGTGTCGACGTCGGCCAGGCCGTGCCACTTGTCGGGGAACGAACGGCGGGCCTCGGCCAGCACCACCCACTCGTCCGCCATCACGCTCAGCTCGCCCCGGCGGGTGCGCACGACCTCCCCGGTGACGCCGACCCAGTCGCCCAGCGACAGGGCACAGAAGGCGTCGAACGAGGGGGTGCGGGCGGCGGTGGCGAACAGCTGGACGCGCCCGCTCCAGTCCTGGAGGGTGGCGAAGGCGAGCTTGCCCTGGACCCGTCGCAGCATCAGGCGGCCGGCCACCGACACCGTCGCCCCCGACTCCTCGCCGGGCTCCAGGCCGGCGTGCTCGGCCTGCACGGTGGCCGCGTCGTGGTCGCGCATGAAGCGGTACGGGATGTCGGCCACGGGGCTACCGGTCCGTGTTGCGCTCGAAGACCAGGCGCAGGCCGTGCAGCGTGAGCCACGGCTCGTGGTGGTCGATGGCGCTCGAGAACGGGCTGATGAGGTCGCTCAGCCCGCCGGTGGCCACGACGGTGGCCTCCCCCAGCTCGGCCTGGATGCGCCGGCACATCCCGTCGACCAGGTCGGCGTAGCCGTACAGCGTGCCCGACTGGATGCACTCCACGGTGGTGCGGCCGATGACGCTGCGGGGCTCGACCAGCTCGACCTGGCGCAGGGCGGCGGCCCGGGCGACGAGGGCGTCGAGGCTGATCTCGATGCCGGGAACGATGGCGCCACCCAGGTACTCCCCGCGGGCCGAGACGACGTCGAAGTTGGTGGAGGTGCCGAAGTCGACGACGATGGCGGGGCCCCCGTAGAGGGCGTGGACGGCCGCCGTGTTGGCTACCCGGTCGGCGCCGACCTCTCGGGGGTTGTCGGCGAGGATGGCGACGCCCGAGCGCACGCCGGGCTCGAGGACGACGGTCGGCACCGAGAACCATCGCGCCGTCATGGCCCGCAGGGTGGCGGTGAGGCTGGGCACGGTGGAGGCCACGGCGATGCCGGTGACCACGTCCTCCGCCGGGTAGCCCTCGAGGTCGAGCAGCTGGGCCACGAGCAGGGCGTGCTCGTCGGAGGTGCGCTCGGCGTTCGTCGCCATCCGCCAGTGCGAGACGAGGCGGTCGGCGTCGAACAGGCCCACGACCGTCTGGGTGTTCCCGGTGTCGATGGCGAGGAGCAGCTCAGCCCTCCAGGTCGAGGGCGATGTCGAGGGCCGGCGCCGACGCGGTGATGGCGCCGACGGACACGAAATCCACGCCGGCCGCCGCGAACGCCCCCACCGTGCCGAGCGACACGCCGCCGGAGGCCTCGACCAGGGCCCGGCCGTCGACCTCGGCCACGCACGCCTTCGCCTCCTCGGGGGTCATGTTGTCCAGCAGGACGGCGGTGGCGCCGGCCGCCACCGCCTCCCGCACGTGGCCCAGCGTGTCGCACTCGACCTCGACGGCCCGCAACGGCCACCGCCGCCGGGCCCGCGCTACCGCCTCGGCGATGCCCAGGGCGGCGCGGTGGTTGTCCTTCACCAGCACCATCTCCGACAGGTTGCCCCGGTGGTTGTACCCCCCGCCGGCCCGCACCGCGGCCTTCTCCACGGCTCGCAGCCCCGGCGTGGTCTTGCGGGTGTCGAGCACGCGCGTCGGGCCGGCGCCGGCGGCGTCGACGAAGCGCCGGGTGAGGGTGGCGACCCCCGAGAGGTGGCAGAGCAGGTTGAGCGCCGTGCGCTCGGCGGTGACCACGGAGGCGGCGGCGCCGGCCACGTCGGCCAGGCGGACGCCGGCGGCCACCGCCTCGCCGTCGTCGGCGTGCCATCGCACCTCGACGCCCGGGTCGACCTGGGCGAAGGCCTCCGTCGCGCACAGCCGCCCGGCCAGCACGCCGGGAGCGCGGGCCACCAGCGCCCCCCGCGCGGGGGCACCCGGGTCGAGCAGGGCGGCGGTGAGGTCACCGATCGGCCCCACGTCCTCGGCCAGGGCCCGGGCGACCAGCTCGCGCACGGCGGGGGCCGGCGGGTGCACGGTCACGCCACGATCAGCCGCACGGCCAGCTCGGGGCGGGTGTCGGGGAAGTCGGTGCGGCTGTGCGCCCCCCGCGTCTCCTCCCGAGCAGTGGCAGCACCCACCAACGCCCGGCCGACGGCGACCAGGTTGTCGAGCTCCGGGTCGTGCCCCACCTCGATCCCTTCCAACACGGCCGCCGTGTCGTCCAGCGAGCGCTCGGAACGCAGCACGCCGGCCCCCGCCGTCATGGCCGCCTGGAGCACCTCGCGCGCCTTGCGAGGGTCGAGCCGGCCGGGTGGCCCGTAGGGGCGCGTCGGGGCGAGGGAGAGGACCCGGCCGGCGGGGGCGGAACCAGCGAGCGCGGGCCCACCGAGCACGGCCCGCATGGCCCCCGTCGCCGACGGCCCCTCCACCCCGGCCAGGATGGCCTCGACGACACGGGGGCCGAACACCATCCCCTCGAGCAGGGAGTTCGACGCCAGCCGGTTGGCCCCGTGCACGCCGGTGCAGGCCACCTCGCCGCACGCCCACAGGCCCGGCAGGGCCGACGCCCCGGCCAGGTCGGTCACCACGCCGCCGGACAGGTGGTGGGCGGCGGGAGCGACGGGGAGCCAGTCGGTGGCGGGGTCGAGGCCGGCGGCGCGGAGCGCGGCGGCGATGGTGGGGAACCGCTCGTCGAAGCGCTCCAACCCGGTGGCGTCCAGCCACAGGTACTCCACGCGCTGGTCGAGCAGGAGGCCGGTCATGGCCCGGCTCACCTCGTCCCGGGGCCGCAGCTCGTCGACGAAGCGCCGGCCGTGGACGTCGCGCAACAGGGCGCCGTGGCCGCGCAGCGCCTCGGACAGCAGCGGGCGGGGCATGGCCGGGTGGTGGAGGGCCGTGGGGTGGAACTGCAGGAACTCCACGTCGGCCACCGGGACGCCGGCCCGCAGGGCCATGGCCACGCCGTCGCCGGTGGCCTCGACCGGGTTGGTCGTCACCGAGTACAGCTGGCCGACGCCGCCGGTGGCCAACAGCACGTGGGCGGCTGGCACCTCGTGCCTCGTCCCCCCCGGGTCCAGCGCCGTCACGCCACGGCAACGGCCGCCCTCGACCAGCAGGTCGAGGGCGAACCACCGCTCGAACACCGCTGCGGCCGTGGCCCGCACGGCGTCGACGAGCGCCCGCTCGATCTCCACGCCCGTGGCGGCGCCGCCGGCGTGCACGACCCGCGCCACGGAGTGGCCGCCCTCGCGGGCCTTGAGCAGCGTGCCCTCGCCGTCCCTGTCGAACTCGGCCCCCAACGCGATCAGCTCGTGGACCCGGGCGGGGCCCTCGTTGACCAGCACCCGCACGGCGTCCACGTCGCACAGCCCGGCGCCGGCGGCCAGGGTGTCGGCCAGGTGCAGGTCGGTGGAGTCCTCGTCGCCGCCCAGCACGGCGGCCACCCCGCCCTGGGCCCACCGGGTGGCGGCCTGGGCCAGCTCGCCCTTGGTCAGCACGCCCACCCGCATCCCCGGCTCGGCCACGGCGGCCCGGACGGCGGCGGACAGGCCGGCGACCCCGGAGCCGAGCACGAGCAGGTCGAGGTCCACGAGCGGGCGAGGCTACTGGGCGGGGTGGGCGGCGGGCAGGGGCCGGTTGCCGGCGTCGACGTGCACGATGGCCGGCGTGTGCCGATCCAGCTCGTCGTCGTCGTAGTCGGCATAGGTGATGACGATCACCCGGTCGCCGGGGCGCACGAGGTGGGCGGCGGCGCCGTTCACGCACACTTCCCCATCGGTGCCGGCGATGGCGTACGTCACCAGCCGGGCCCCGTTGTCGACGTCGAGGACGTGGACCTGCTCGTGCTCGCGCACGTCGGCAGCGGCCAGCAGGCGGGCGTCGAGGGTGATCGAGCCCTGGTAGTCGACGTTGGCATCGGTGACGGTGGCCCGGTGGATCTTGGACTTGACCATCCGCCTCCTCACCGGGCCCGCACCTCCGCGTCGTCGACCGGCACGTCGTCGACCGGCACGTCGTCGACCGCCATGTTGTCGATGAGCCGGGTGGTGCCGAGGCGAGCGGCCACGAACAGGCGCCGGCCGCCGTCCTCGTCGGCCACCACCTCGGCGTAGTCGAGGCGGGCGAGGGGCTCGGCGGCGACCGTGCGCGCCATGGACCGGCGCACCTCGTCGTCGC
>JALYMX010000487.1 GCA_030773495.1 Actinomycetota bacterium
GCCCCGTCGTGCGACGGGGCCGGCTCGCCGCGACCGGGTCATGTCAGCCCATGTAGGTGAGGTTCGACCTTCCCTCGGCGACCTCGGTCAGGATCTCGGCCAGGTCCCGCTGCACCCCGCCGATGCCGGCCACATCCTCCTCCGACAGCCCACGGCTGCCGACGCAACCCGGTCAGAGCGAGACGAGGTACGGCGCGCCCACCCCCGCCTTGGCCTTCTCCACCAGCTGGTGGCCCACGGGAGACTCCTGCACCCCGTCGGGCTTGGCGACCAGCACGGCGTCGCCGGCCAGGCGCACCTCGGCGTCCAGCCCGGCTCGTGCCGCCGTGGCGGCGAAGTGGTAGGCAGACCAGGCGGGCTTCGGGTTCGAGCGGGGGTCGGCGGCGGCGAAGAAGATCAGCTTGCGGCGTTCGGTCATGACTCGTTCCTCCCTGTGGTCGATGGTGTCACGCCACGCCTTCGGCGGCGGCCAGGAGCGTGCGGGTGTACGCGTGCTCGGGCTCCTCGACGACCCGGTCGGTGTCGCCCTCCTCGACGACCCGTCCGCGGTGCATCACGGCGATGCGGTCGCACACGTGCCGGGCGGTGGCCAGGTCGTGGGTGACGAACACGAAGGCCGTCCCCACCCGCCCCCGGATACCGGTGATGAGCTCGAGGATGGCGGCCCGCACCGAGGCGTCGAGCATCGAGGTGGGCTCGTCGGCCACGGCCAGGCACGGCCGTCCCACCAGGGCACGGGCAACGGCCACGCGTTGGCGCTGGCCGCCCGACAGCTCGTGGGGGAAGCGGCGGACGTACCGGGACGGCGGCGCCAGCCCCACCTCCTCCAGCGCCGCCGCCGCCCGCGCCCGGCGCTCGTCCCGGTCGACGCCGGCGATGGCGAGGGGCTCGGCCACGATGTGCTCGAGGCGCATCCCCGGGTGCAGCGACTGGTAGGGGTCCTGGAGGATGAAGTGCATGCGCCGGCGGGCCCGGCGCAGGGCGCTCGGGCCGAGGCGGGCCAGGTCGACACCCTGGAACACGACCTCCCCGTGGTCGGGGCGCTCCAGGCCGAGGATGATGCGACCGAGCGTGCTCTTGCCCGCGCCGCTCTCCCCCACCAGGCCGACGATCTCGCCCGCCCGCAGCGTGAGGGACACGTCGTCGACGGCCAGGACCGTCCCGCCCCCGCGCCCGCCCCGGGAAAAGGCCTTGCGCACGCTGCGCAGGTCGAGGACGGGGCCAGCGGGGGCGACGTCGGCGGCGCTCACCGCGCTGCTGCCGCCGACCCGGCGTCACGGGCGGGGACGGGGACGGCGAGGTCCTCCCCGCGCAGCACTCCCTCCTGGCGCAGCACGCACGCTGCCCGCTGCCCCGGCGCCACCTCGGCCAGCGCCGGCTCCTCCGGCACGCACGCCGGCGCCGCGTGGGGGCAGCGCGGGTGGAACCGGCACCCGATGGGCGGCTCGAGGAGGTCGGGCGGGTCGCCGGGGATCGAGGCCAGCTTCCGGCGGGGCCCGTGCAGGCGGGGGAAGGCCCGGAGCAGCTCGGCCGTGTAGGGGTGGCCGGGCTGGGCGGCGACCGACGTCGTCGGCCCGCTCTCCACGATGTGGCCGGCGTACATCACGGCCAGGTCGTCGGCCACCCGCGCCACGACGGGCAGGTCGTGGGAGACCAGGAGGATGGACAGCCCGAACCGGTCACGCAGGTCGAGGAGCAGCTTCAGGATCCGCGCCTGGGTCACCACGTCGAGGCCGGTGACGGGCTCGTCGGCCACGAGCAGGGAGGGCTGATTGGCCACGGCCATGGCGATCACCACCCGCTGGCGCATCCCCCCCGACAGCTCGTGCGGGTAGGCGCGGTGCCGCTCCCGATCGATGCCCACCAGCTCGAGCAGCTCGGAGGCGCGGGCGGCGGCCGCCGCAGGGTCGGGGCGGGTGAGCGCCGCTGCCTCGGCGACCTGGCGGTGGACGGTGTAGGCGGGGTTGAGGGCATTCATGGCGCTCTGGGGGATGAGGGCGACGTCGCGCCCGCGCACGCCGACGAGCTCCGCCTCCGGCAGCCCCCGCAGGTCTCGGCCCTCCAGCACGACCCGGCCGGCCACGACCCGCCCCGGTCGGCGCACGAGACCGAGCACGGCCATGGACAGCGTGCTCTTGCCGCACCCCGACTCCCCGACGAGGCCCAGCACGCGACCCCGGCCCACCGTCAGGCTCACCCCGTCCACGGCCCGCACCGGCCCGGCCGGCGTGGCGTACTCGACGACCAGGTCGCGCACCTCCAGCGCCGCCCGTGCCTGCTCCGTCGCGCCGCCGCCCGCCGGCGCCGGC
>JALYMX010000488.1 GCA_030773495.1 Actinomycetota bacterium
GCCCGCGTCCGCGCCAAGGTGGGACCGGCGTCGGCGGCCACGACGGCCTCGCCGTGCGGTCCGAGCGCCTCGACCAGCCGGGCGGCGTCGACCGCCGTGCTGAACGTCGCCCGCCCACCGTGGACGACGAGCGCGGGGACGCGGACGGCGCCGGCGTCGGCCGCAGGGTCGACCGAGAAGATCTCCCGCAGGTAGGGGGCCTGGTCGGCCGGGAAGAAGTCCCGGTGCTCGGGAGGAAGGCTGTCCGGCCGGGGCAGGCCCCCGGTCGCCATCAACCCGGCGACGATCTCACGGAGGGTGCCGGCGCTGGCCTCGCCATGGGTGGCGCGGAAGTCGTCGGCGATGACGTCGACGAGCGGACGCCCGGGGGCCGAGATGAGGACCAGCGTCCTGACCCGGGGATCGGACGCGGCCAGGCGCATGGCCAGCAGCGCCCCTTCGTCGTGGCCCACCACCGCCAGCGCCTCGGGGTCCACCTCACTGCGCTCGGCCAGCAGGTCGACACCGGCGCGGGCGTCGCCGGCCAGGTCCTCGAAGGCGAGCCTCTCCCCGGCCGGCAGGGGGCTCTGTCCGGTGCCCCTCTTGTCGTACCGGAAGCTGACCATGCCGGCCTCGGCCAGCTCCTCGCTCACGTCCCGGTACAGGTGGTCCGGCTGGCCCCCGGGCTCGGCGCACGACGTGGTCGCTCCGGCTCTCGTCATCGCCGTTCCCCGAAGGGGACACGGACGAGGCCCGTCGTCGTCTTCATCGCCTCACTCTCGCGCCCGGGGGGCGTCGCCGCGGCACGACGCTGACGACAGGCGCCCGAGACGGCAGAGCGAGGTCCGCAAGGACCACGCCTACTCCCCGACCCGGATGCGGCCTCGCATGCCGGCCTCGAAGTGCCCCGGCAGGTAGCAGGCGTACTCGTAGAGGCCGCCGCCGAGGCGCACGGTGAGCGTGCGCGTCCGGCCGGCAGGGAGAGCTGCCATCTCGGCCAGCGGGCGGTCGCGCTCGTCGGGGCGGTGGACGACCAGCTGGTGGGCGACGCTACCGGTGTTGGTGAGCACGATGCGATAGGTGCCGGGCTGGACGCGCACCTCCGCGGGGGCGAAGAAGAACTCCCGCGCGCTGACCGGCACCTCGCCGGCCAGGCCGGTCCCGAGGCGGGCGGCGAGCCAGTCGCCGACGCGGTTGAGGAGCTGCTCGTCCCTCGCCGTCGCCACGGCCGCCGCTCCGGCGTGGAAGGTCTCGTCGTGGTCGTCGCCACTGCTCGGCAAATCGGTGGGCACGAGCAGCGTGTGGCCGGCCTCTTCTCCGACCACGGCCTCCGCCACTCCCGCCAGCGCGCCCAGGAGCGCCTCCTCGTCGGCGGCGGACACCCCGTTGTCCTTCCCACCGCGGACCAGCAGCACGGGGGCGTGCACACCCCGGGCTTCGGCCACCGGGTCGAACGAGAACAGCTCCCGCAGGTACTGCTCCTGCCCCGGAGGGAAGACGGCCTGGAGCGGGGAGGGCAGCTCCTGCGGCGGGGGAAGCGACCCCGCGGCCACCAGGGTGGCCGCCACGGCCTGGACCCGCTCGGCCAGCCGGTCGCCTTCGGGCGGGGGGACGGTGACCCGGAGCTCGTCGGCCAGGACCTCGGCCAGACGACGGCCCGGGGTGGAGATG
This sequence comes from Actinomycetota bacterium, assembly GCA_030773495.1. GTDB lineage: Bacteria > Actinomycetota > Acidimicrobiia > Acidimicrobiales > JALYMX01. The sequence continues at coordinate 1,651 of JALYMX010000488.1, forward strand.
AGCACCACGGCTCTGACCCTTGGGTCGTCGGCCGCCAGTCGCAGGGCGATCAGCCCGCCCTCGTCGTGACCGACGAGAGCGACACGTCGCCCGTCGATGCCCTTGCGCTCGGCCAGGAAGTCGAGGGCGCCTCGGGCGTCCTCGACGATGTCCTCGAAGCGAAGCGGCGTGCCGGCGGGCAGCACGCTCGCCCCCCGGCCCCGCTTGTCGTACCGCAGGCTGGCCACGCCGGCCCCGCTCAGCGTCTCGGCCACGTCCCGGTAGAGAACGTCGGGCGCCGCTCCCGGGCTGGCCACGCCGTCTCGATCGGTGGGGCCGAAACCGGGGATGATGACCACCGCGGGGACCGGCGACGCCGTACCTCGGGGGATGAGCAGGTTCGCTCCCAGGCCAAGGCCCCCGGCGCCGACGATCCGCACCGGGACCTCGCCGGCCGGCGGCGACGACTCCTCGCCTCGACCAGCGGCCCCTCGCTGGCCGGCGCCCCCGTCGCCGCCCCCACGGGTGAGGCCGTACCCGGCCACCAGCGCGAGCACGGCCCCCGCGGCGGACAGGGCGACCCAGGAACGCCGTCCCCGGGGGGACTCCGTGGCGGGGCGTTTGGCCGGTCCCGCCCGGTCGCCCGTGCAGCGGGCGCACTTAAAGCCCACCGGCGTGCGCACGATGCACTCGGAGCAGAGGGGCGAGCCGCAGGTGACGCACCGCGCCACGGCGCTGCGCCGGGAATGCCGGTCGCACGCCGACTCGGCCCGGG
>JALYMX010000489.1 GCA_030773495.1 Actinomycetota bacterium
GGCCTCGGCCGCCCCGATGGGCTCGCCCAGGTTCGAGCATACCGCGACCCCGCTCGCCGACGGGCGCGTCCTCGTCACCGGCGGCCTCGGCCCCGCCGACGGCGACCTCCGTCCCCTGGCGTCCACCGAGATCTACGACCCCGCCGCCAACGCCTTCGTGCGGTCCACCGACCTCAGCGAGGGCAGGACGAACCACGCCGCCGCGCCGCTCCCCGACGGGTTGGTCCTCGTCGCCGGGGGCGCCGGCGGTGTGAACGGCGACGTCTCACTCCGCTCCGCCGAGGTCTTCGACGCCCGCCAGGGGAGCTGGACGACGGTGGCGCTGCTCGCCGAGTCCCGAACCGGGCACACGGCGACCGCCCTCGCCGACGGGCGGGTGCTCGTCGCCGGCGGCGAGTCGGTGTCCCGGGGGAGCAGGCGGTCGCTGACCAGCGCCGAGGTCTTCGAGCCTTCCGCCCGCGCCTGGCGGTCGGCGGGGTCGATGGCGTGCCCCCGCAGCGAGCACGCCGCCGTGCCCCTCGGCGACGGCACCGTGCTCGTCGCCGCCGGCGACACCGCCTTCCCCGGGAAGTCGCCAATCGCGCAGAGTTGCGTCGACCGTTATCAGCCGTAAGCCCGACGACCCCCTTCGGCAACAGACGAGGAGAGACGCCATGCTGAACGCCCTACGCCGCCGACGGGGCGACGAGGAGAAGCCGCAGCCCGTCGGCGACGAGAGCGACACCCGCAACGCCCGTCGCCGGGCGCTGGTCCTCTGCATCCTCGCCCTGCCCCTCCTGATCGCCTTCTACGCCCTGGTGCTGTGGTGGTCGAACCCCCACACCCCCGGCGACGAGCTGCGCATCGACGAGTTCACCCGGCTTCTCCGCCAGGGTCGGATCCAGGACGCCACGATCCTGGAGTCGGACAACCGCATCGTGGGAGGCTATGACCGCGGTCGCTACTGGGTGGCGTTCGCCGGCGGCCGGGAGACGCTGTTCTCGCGCCTGACCTCGGCCCTGGAGGATGCCGGCGTGCCCACCAAGGTGAAGCAGCAGCCGCTGAAGAACCTCGTCGGCCCCGTCACCCTCCTCCTCCCCGCCCTCATCATCATCGACGGGTTCTTCATCCTCTTCCTGGCCGTGGGCCGCGGGGGAGACGGCTTCCTGGCCTTCGGCCGGTCGCGGGCCAAGCGCATGCAGACGGGAGAGTCGAAGATCACCTTCGCCGACGTGGCCGACCTCGAAGAGGCGAAGGAGGAGCTCACCGAGATCAGGGACTACCTGTCGAACCCCGAGCGCTTCCTGGTCATGGGCGCCACCGTCCCCAAGGGGATCCTGCTCACGGGCCCGCCCGGGTGCGGCAAGACGCTCCTGGCCCGGGCTCTGGCCGGCGACTCCAACGTCCCGTTCTTCTCGATCTCCGGCTCGGACTTCGTCGAGATCTTCGTCGGCGTCGGCGCCGCCCGGATCCGCGACCTGTTCCGGGTAGCCAAGGCGGCCGCCCCGAGCATCGTGTTCATCGACGAGCTCGACGCCGTGGGCCGAGGCCGCACGGCCCAGGCCGTCGGGGGCCAGGACGAGCGGGAAGCCACGCTCAACCAGCTCCTCGTGGAGATGGACGGCTTCGAATCGGGCAGCGGCGTGGTGGTCCTCGGGGCGACGAACCGCGCCGACATCCTCGACACCGCCCTGCTCCGGCCCGGTCGCTTCGACCGCCGCATCGTCATCGACCGCCCCGACGTCCGCGGCCGCGAAGCGGTCCTCCAGGCCCATGCCCGGGGCAAGCCGCTCGGCCCCGACGTGGACCTGGCCGCCGTGGCGCGGCGCACGGCGGGGTTCTCGGGCGCCGACCTGGCCAACGTGGTCAACGAGGCGGCCCTGCTCGCCGCCCGTCGGTCCAGCCCGGCGATCGAGCCGCGGCACCTCTTCGAGGCGATCGAGCGGGCGTTGACCGGCCCCGAGCGGCGGTCGCGGGTCCTATCCCCCGAGGACCGCCACCGCATCTCGTTCCACGAGGCGGGCCACGCCGTGGTCTCCTCGGCTCTCCCGGCGACGGACCCGGTGGGCAAGCTCTCCATCGTGGCGCGTGGCCACGGCGGCGGGTTCACGTGGTGGGTGCCCCAGGGAGACCAGCTGTCCGTCACCCGGTCCCAGCTGCTGGACCGGATCACCGCCATGCTGGCGGGGCGGGCGGCTGAGGAGCTGGTCACCGGGGAGTCCTCGAGCGGGGCCACGAGCGACCTCGAAGCGGCCGTCACCCTGGCGCGGCGCATGGTGTCGGAGTTCGGGATGAGCGAGCGGTTCGGCCCGTTCTCGCTGAAACCGTTCACCGCCCTCGCCGCCGAGGGGCTGGCCACCGGCTACTCCGAGCGCGTCGCCTCCGAGATGGACGCCGAGGTCCAGGAGATCCTGCGGGAGGCCAACGCCCGGGCCCTCGCCGTCCTCCAGGCTCACCGGGCCTCCCTGGACGCCGTCGCTCATGCCCTCATGGAGGCCGAGAGCCTGGAGGGCGAGGTCCTCGACGGCCTCCTGCTCCCCGTGATCACGACCGGCGAGCCGGCCCGGGCGGGGACGTGACGCCCTCCCGGCGGTCAGTGTCAAAAACATTTAGTGATTTCGTCCGGTAAAGCTGCTACCTCTTGGCACCGGCAGTGCTCCACCCGGGGGCGTAAAAGAAGAGCGACGTCTGCAGCGGGAGGGCGAGGCATGCGGGAACGAAGGCGTCCATGGGGTGCGGGGCTCGTCCTGGTCGTGGGGGCGCTCGTCATCCCAGTCGCCCTGGCGTGGGCGTGCATCCCCGTCGCAAACCTCAAGGTGAGCCCGGTCCAGGTGCAGCCGGGCCAGGAGGTGACGGTGACAGGCGGCCCCTTCGGGAGTTCGTCGTTCCCGAAGCCGCACAGCCCGGTGGTGCTCCACTTGAACGCCGTCGACGGCCCCGTCCTGGCGACCATCGAGCCTGACGGCAGCGGCGCCCTGAGCGGGTCGTTCGTCGTGCCGGCCGACACGAAGCCGGGCAACTACGTCGTCGTGGCCACGCAGGAGGCCCAGGTCGGGGACACCACGTGGGGCGTGCCCGCCCGGGCGCTGCTCCAGGTCGTCGGGGACGGTGGCGCCCCCGTCGTCGGCCAGCCGCTGGCCGCACCCGTCGAGGAGCGGCCGGTCGGCCTGGTGGAGGACGCGCCCGTGGGCGTGGGCGAGCTGCTCCTGGTCGGCTTGGGAGTGGCCGGGGTGGCCCTGTTCGCCGCCGGCATGATCGCCCTCGCCTCCGCCCGTCGCCGAGGCCCGACGGCTGAGGCGGTCGTCGTCAAGAAGTAGTCGCCTGCGCGGCGCGGCCGAGGACCGACGGTCCGAGTCGGAGAGCACGACGACAACGAATAGCGCGCCGTCCTTCGGGGGGCGTCGGAGGAGGTCGGTTCCTCGGCGGGTTCGACACGCCGTTCCGAGGGACCGGGAGTCTGGAGACGGGGAGCATCCCGGCGAGGAGGAGGGCGAGCATGAGGCGGCGGTTCTCGTGGTGCTGCATGGCGGTCGCTGCGCTGGGGGCGGCGGTGGTCGCCCAGGGCGCGGCGTCGGCGGACGGCGTACGCTTCACCCGGCCGGACCGCGCCACCGGTGACGACAAGGCGCCGACTCGGACGTACTCGTCGCCCTACGTCCTCGCCAACCCCGACGACCCACGCGACGTCTTCGCCGCCACCCTTGAGATGCGGTCGCGCACCTGCCACGTGCTGCACTCGACCAACGCAGGCCGGACCTGGCGCCGGCTGGACGCCTCTCCCAGCCCGTCGGGGTATCCGTTCTGCTTCCACACCTCGGGTGGCGTCACCCAGACACCGATGGCATGGGGACGGGACCGCACCCTCTACCTCGGCATGGTGGGCTGGGACGACCAGGACGGCGGCGCCGGGCGGAACCTGAGCGTCATCCTGTCCCGGTCCAACGACGGCGGCGCCAGCTGGCAGAGCACCATCGTGCGCAACGCCCGTGGCAAGGAGGGGCCGGACACGGAGAACAACCGCCCCGTCTCCTCGGTCGTCGTGGACACCAAGAGCGGGAGCCAGGACATCGTGTACGTGGCGTGGCGCCGCAGCTACCCCCTGGCCAAGCCGCCCGTACCCGCCGAAGCCATGGTCGCCGTCTCCACCGACGGGGGCAGGAGTTTCGGCGACCCCGTGAGCGTGAGCGCCGCCTACGAGAAGACGGTCGACGACAAGGACGGCAAGCCGCAGCCCCTCGGTGGCAGGTTCCCGAACCCGCAGATGGCTCTCGCCGGCGACGGCACGCTCTACGTGCTATTCCCCGGGGGGGCGCCGACGTATGCCCAGTTCAACGCTCCGGTGACGGCCCCCCTCCTGCTCGGGCGCTCGACCGACCAGGGCAAGACCTTCACAGTCACCGAGGTCAACCGGCCCAGCAACTTCTACGGCGGCCACCTCATCAAGTGGAGCCGGGAGGGCGGCAAGCAGGGGACGCTGCACATCGTCTTCGAGGACAAGCCGGACCAGCCCCAAGGCGACCGCGACATCTTCCACCAGCGGTCCACCGATGGTGGGAGGACCTTCAGCGAGCCGCGGGTCCTCCACGACGACGATCCCAAGCAGCTGATCGGACAGTTCATCCCCAACCTCGACGTGGCCCCGAACGGCCGGGTCGACGTGACCTGGTGGGACTTCCGCAACGACCCCGGCCTCTACGTGAACGACGTCTACTACACGTACTCCTCGGACAACGGCCGGACGTGGTCGCAGAACCTGCGAGTCACGGACCGCTCGATCAACCGGCGGATCGGCCCCTGGAGCAACAACTTCGACATGCGCCAGCCGCCCGGCCTCTCGTCCACCAAGGAGCTGGCGGTGTTCGCGTGGGACGACACCCGCGAGGGTGACGAGGTGGGCCAGGGACAGGACATCTTCTCGGCGGCCGGGCAATTCAAGGCCCTGGGGACGGGCGGCTCCAACTCCCTGCGCTACGCCATCGCCGTCCTGGGGGGACTGACGGTGGTCGGCCTCGTCCTGTTGGTGGTGGCCGCCCTGGGCGGCCCGGGACCGACGCGGAAGAGGGAGCCACTGGTGCCGGCGAGCCCTCCACGTGAGCCGGCCGGGATCGCCTGAACACTCCACGTTCCGGCCCTCGCGGCGTGGAGACGGCGCCCCGCGCCCGGGGACGACCGTGGCCCGGTTGGTGCCCGACGGAGGCGCCGGCGGCAGCGGCCGCGCTCGTCGCCATGCCGCGCGACTC
>JALYMX010000490.1 GCA_030773495.1 Actinomycetota bacterium
GGGGCGACACCGGGCCCGCCGAGGCGGCCCCCGTCCCGTCCACGCCACCCCGGCCTCCCGTCGCCCAAGCGGCGGCCGGCGGCGCGTCGGAGGAGGAGCAACGATGAGCGAGTTCAGCGCCAAGGACGTCCAGCGGCTGCGCCAGACCACCGGCGCAGGGATGATGGACGCCAAGAAGGCGCTCGTGGAGAACGCCGGCGACTTCGAGGCGGCCTCGCGGTGGCTGCGCGAGAAGGGCTTGGCCTCGTCGGCCAAGCGCGGCGACCGCGAGAGCAGCCAGGGGGCCGTCGCCGTGGCCCGCTCAGGCCCGGCCGCCGCCCTGGTCGAGTTGCGGTGCGAGACCGACTTCGTGGCCAAGTCACCCGACTTCGTGAACTTGGCCAACGACCTCGTGCAGCTGGTCGCCGACGAGGGGGAGGATGCCGTCAAGAGCAGGCTCGACGCCATCGAGGATCTCAAGGTGGCCCTGAAGGAGAACATCCAGCTGGGCCGGGTGGTCCGGGTGGAGGCGGCCGCGGGCAACGTGCTCGACGCCTACCTGCACGTGCAGAACGGCCGCGGCGTCAACGGCGTCCTGGTCGAGCTGGCCGGCGGCAGCCAGGACCTGGCCCACGACGTCGCCGTCCACGCCGCGTTCGGCAAGCCCCAGTACGTGACCCGCGACGAGGTCCCCGAGGAGCGGGTGGCCGAGGAGCGCACCCTGCTGGAGGCCCAGGCCCGCAACTCCGGCAAGCCCGAGGCGGCGCTGCCGAAGATCGTCGACGGGATGCTCAACGGCTGGTACAAGGAGCGGGTGCTGGTCGACCAGCCGTTCGCCAAGGACGACAAGCGGTCCGTCGCCCAGGTGCTCGGCGACGCCCGCATCGTGCGCTTCGCCCAGGTCGTCGTCGGGGCGTGACGGTCGCCGAGCCCGAGGCGGCGCCCGAGCATCGGGGCGCGGCACCGGCCCGGCGTCGGCGGGTCCTGCTCAAGCTGTCCGGCGAGGCCTTCGCCAGCGCCGCCTCCGACGAGACCATCGACGGGGAGGTGGTCGACCGCCTGGCCGGGGAGATCGCCGCCACCCGCTCCGAGCTCGACATCGAGGTCGCCGTGGTGGTCGGCGGCGGGAACATCTGGCGGGGCACCACCGGCGCCGGCGCCGGGATGGACCGAGCCACGGCCGACTACATGGGCATGCTGGCCACGGTCATCAACGCCCTGGCCCTCCAGGACGCCCTCGAGCGCCACGGCCAGCCCACCCGGGTCCTCTCGGCCATCCAGATGGCCGAGATCGCCGAGCCCTACATCCGCCGCCGGGCCATCCGCCATCTGGAGAAGGGCAGGGTGGTGGTGTTCGCCGCCGGCATGGGCAACCCGTTCTTCACCACCGACACGCCGGCCGCCCTGCGCGCCGTGGAGATCGAGGCCGACGTGCTGCTGAAGGGGACCCACGGCGGCGTGGACGGCGTCTACTCGGCCGACCCCCGCCTCGACTCGTCGGCCACCCGGTTCGACAAGATCACCTTCAAGGAGGTGCTCGACCTCGACCTGCGGGTCATGGACCTCACCGCCATCACCTTCTGCAAGGACAACTCCCTGCCGGTGCTGGTGTTCGACGTCATGACGCCCGGCAACGTGCGCACGGCCCTCGGCGGCGAGCCGATCGGTACCCTGGTCGGCTGATGGACGACACCCTCATCGGAGCCGTGCTCGCCGAGGCCCGGGAGAAGATGGACAAGGCCGTGGGCCACGCCCAGGCGGAGTTCAGCACCGTGCGCACCGGGCGGGCCTCGCCCGGCCTGGTGGAGAAGCTCCGGGTGGACTACTACGGCTCGCAGGTCCCGCTCCAGCAGCTGGCCGGGTTCAGCGTGCCGGAGGCCCGCATGCTCGTGATCACCCCGTACGACAAGAGCGCCATGAGGGCCATCGAGAAGGCCATCCAGCAGTCCGACGTCGGGATCAACCCGAGCAACGACGGCCAGGTCATCCGGCTGGTGTTCCCACCCCTCACCGAGGAGCGGCGCAAGGACATGGTGAAGGTGGTCAAGCACAAGGCGGAGGAGGCGCGCGTCGCCGTCCGCGCCATCCGCCGAGGGGCCCGCCACGATCTCGAGGGGCTCGAGCGCGACGGCGACATCACTGTCGACGACCTCGAGCGGGCCGAGAAGGAGATGGAGCGGCTGACCCACGACCACGTGGCCGAGATCGACCGGCTGTTGCACCACAAGGAGCAGGAACTGCTCGAGGTGTGACCGCCCCAGGGAGAGGGTGCTTGTGGACGAGAACGACGACCAGCAGGGCGAGCAGGACGGCGGGCGAGGCCGGCGCCGGCGAGCTGAGGGGGTGCGCATCATCGGCGCCGAGGAGGCGGCGCGGGCGCTGAAGGAGGGCCAGGCCGCCGGCCGCCGCCCGGAGGA
>JALYMX010000491.1 GCA_030773495.1 Actinomycetota bacterium
CGGGACGCCCGGCGCAGACGATCGCCAGCCTGCTCATCGACCTCGAACAGCGGGGCGACCGCCTCGCCCACGGGACGGTCGTGCTCGTCGACGGCGATGTGCTGGTCGGGATCGCCGATGAGCTTGATGGCTCCGCCCGCCCGGTCGACGTGGACAGCGAGCCGCGCCAGCTCGCGCGTACCCACCATCGATGCCTCGTCGATCAGGAGGATCGTGCCGGGCGCGAGGCGATCCCCTCGTTGTTCGAGGTCGATGAGCAGGCTGGCGATCGTCTGCGCCGGGCGTCCCGTGTGGTGGGCGAGCCCGACGGACGACTCCAGCTCGGCGGCGGCGGTTGCGCTCACGGCGCAGCCGACGACGGGGAGGCCGGAGGCGGCGAACGCCTGGACGCACGCCGATGCCGCGTAGGTCTTGCCCGAGCCGGGCCGGCCGACGACCGGTTGGATGCGCGCGCTCGGCGAGCAGACGGCGCGGACCATGCCGGCCTGCTCGTCGCTGAGGTCTGGCTGCAGCACGAGGACTGACTCGATGGCCGTGGGGGACGCGGCCGGCGTCGCGGGTTCGCCAGCCCAGCGCAGGAGCCAGGTCTCGATCGCGATCAGCTCCGGCGTGCTGAAGGCCGCGGTGCCGCCGGTGCGGATGCGGCGGTTGTCGAGGCCGACGACGACTTGGGAGTTGCGCCCCGAAGTTGGGCCGGCGAGCATGACGACGCGTGGCGAGGCGAGGAACCGGTCGGCCAGACGCTCGACTTCGACAGCGGGCGCGGAAGCGCCGATGGCGGCGGCGATGTCGCGAACGACGTCGCGCCGGGTGAAGGTGGAGGCGCGCTCGGTCAGCCCATGGGGGCCGGCGAGGTGGTCGTAGAGCCGCTCGATGTCGCGCGTCGAGCGCTCCTGGACCTTCGCGCGGCCGAAGCACGCCTCGACCGCCCGGCCGTCGAAGCCGAGCGCGGCGGCGCCGTCGCGCCAGGCGGTGGCGAGCGTGTCGGGATCGACGGTGCGGTCCTTCGGGCGGCGGGTGGCGAGCGTCGCCTTCTGGCGGGCGCGCGCGGAGGTGTAGCCGGACTCGGCGAGCAGGTCCTCGATCTCGTCACGTCGCTGGCTGAACTCGTCGATGACCGCCTGCGGGACGCCGGCGGCGTCGGCCATGCCTTCGATCACCGGTCCCCACTCGATGCCGAGGCGGTTGGTGAGCAGGTGGCGGAGGTGCGCTTGGTAGAGGTAGCCGCCCGACAGGGAGTGGTCGAACAGCGGCCGGGCGTCGAGACAGCGCCAGCTGTCGGCGACGGTGAGGGTGAGGTTGGTGACGACGACGTGGGTGTGCAGGAGAGGGTCGCCGGCCCGGCTGCTGCGGTGGTCGAAGGCAGCAGCAACGAGGCCGGCGGTCTGGATCCGCTCGCCGCGGTGCCGGGCGATGATGACCTGGTCCTCGTAGTAGCGGACGACCTCGTCGACGGCCTCGCGGTGCGCTTGCCGGATGGCGGCGCGTCGGTCGGAGTCGGCGAGCGCCCACAGGACGCTGACGCTCTTGGGCGGGCGGAGGGTGTGGTCGAACCCCGGCCGCCGCTTGGGCGGCTTGTGCTCGGCCGCGTAGGCGTTGACCTGCGCCCGCTGCACGCGCCAGGTGGCGCGTCCGGTCGACTCGGTAGCGGCCTTCTCGCCCTCGAGCTTGCCGTTGCGCAGGAGCCGGCGGACGAAGGTGGCGGAGACGCCGAGCTGGGCGGCGGCCTCCTCGGCGGTGAGCCACTCGTCGCCGGGTCGGATCGAGACGTGGCGTGTCTCGGCGCGGGGCGGGTCGACGATCTGCTCTGCGGTGAGCGGGTGGCGTCCGTCGAGCAGGGCGCGGAAGTGCTCGGGGTCGACCTCGCCGTGGAGGCCCATCTCGGCGGCGAGGGAGCCGACCCACCGACCCGGTGCCTCGCCGTGCCCCAGGTAGTAGTCCTCGGCCGACGAGGCGATCTCCCGGACGTAGTACTCGCCGCCGCCGGGCCGGAGCTTGCCGATGCTCAGCACGGGACGCGTCCGGGATCCCGCAGGGTCCGCCGCAGGCGGAACCTGCAAGTCTTTGAGGGCATCGTGAGGCCGGGAAACGAGAGGCGACAGCCGACGGGACCGGTCGCGTCGCTCGGGTGGTGTCGTCGGCGACGGTGACGTCTGTTCGGCTCGACGATCTCGGCAGGAATGCGTCCGCGGACGATGTTGTCAGGCATTTCGCGCTTGACGGTGCAGGTGAGCGACAACGTTGCTCGGACGGGCCACGAGCTCGTCGACGGCCCACTTGGGCACAACGATGCGCCTCAGGTGGAGGCGCACGGCATAGAGCTGGCCCTGGTCAATCATGTTGCGCACGGTCCCTGGCGAGACCTTGAGCCGGGCGGCAACCTCGGCGACCGTGTAGACAAGTGGTGGCACGGATTGAGCCTCGATCCACCGATTCGCATCTGTCACCGCTTCGTAGCGACTCACGCGGATTCGGACGTCGATCGTGTGGCTCAAGACGATGGCAGGGACGCGCTCGACCAACCAGCCCATCGTGACCGTTGGT
>JALYMX010000492.1 GCA_030773495.1 Actinomycetota bacterium
TGAACCACTCCCATCGCCGCTCTGCCTCGGCGGCGTGTCGCCACACGACGGCGGCCCGTACTCTTGCCCGCTCCGCCGAAAGGCTCTCGACCACCCCGCTGGTCTCCACCTCGTACGGCTCGCTCGGTCTTGCCACCTCCATCTGCCGAGCCTCGTTGGCGAGCAGGCGGTACTGGGGGCCGTCCGCGGCGAAGTGGGCGGCGACATCGGCCACGTCGCCGGTGACGGCGAACTCGCCCCACGCCGACATGGCAGCGGCGGTCGCTTGAAGGACCTCTTGTTCCGGGCTGTCTGCCGGCTGACTCGTTGCCGCCGGGCCGAGGGGGCCATCGCCATCGGCTGGTGAGCGAAGCATCCAGAGGAGCGCCGTCGTGGCGACCGCCGCGGCCAGCGCAACCGCCGGGAACGACCGACGTCGGAGCGCGGGATCGCGTTTGGGAGCGGGCGGAGGCCGGCCGTCAACCTCAACCTCGAGACGGTCACTTACCGACCGGTCCGACACCCCTCAGCCCCTCAGAACGGCACGCACTTCGGTGACGTGGTAGGTCCTCGACGAGGTGGTGGCCGTCGTGCCTAGGTCGACCACCTCGTTTACGCCCGGACCGGTCAGCGTGTACGTCCCTGCCCAGGTCACCGTCTGCGTGACGGTGTAGTCGCCCTTGGTCTCGTACGTGTACGTCGCCGCCGGCTCGGACTCGCTGCCCGGTATGCGGGAAACCACAAACGGATGAGGATTGCGGTTCTCGGGGTCGTCCGGTTCCCACATGGTCCACTCGTAGACAACAGGCCGCGCCGTCGCCGTGGCCGTGAAGCCGCCCAGGTCGACGCTCGCCGAGATGGGGGCGCCGCCTCGCGGGTCCCAAAGATGCGTCGGCAGGCCGGTGAGACCGTCGATCGCTGGGCTCAGCCCCCATGTTGGCTCAGGAAGTGGAACCTCGCTCCAGATGCGCTCGGCCGGCGGACGAGGCGTCGGGGGGGTCGCCGGCGCCATTGGAATGGGGTCGGCGAGGCAGACGGTCCTTACCTGCAGCGTTCGGCCGGTGGTCAGGTCGACACGGCGATCTTCGTGGAGGATCCCCGCCAGACCCGTGACGGGCTGTATGCAGCCCGCGAACTCTCCGGGACCACGCTCGTCGGCCAGGGAGCTCCGTTCCCAGCGGATGCGAGGCTGAGTCCGGACCCGCCGCTTGGTGGCTGACGCGCCAGCGCGGACGACCTCCACCTCGCCCGAGGAGTCTGCCGTTGCCGCACCAAGTCCCGCGCAGACCCGAGAGTCGCGGATGCTGCAGACACCGGTCGTCGGTGGGGTCGCCCCGCTGGGCGAGCCCTCGTCTCCGGCCTGCTGGGCCGCCGCTGGAGGGCACACGCACAGCACGACGAGCACTATCAAGGCGAGGGCACACCGCCACCTCACGGCACCACCCCCGGACCAGGGGGGCCGAGGACGACGCTGTGATAGAGCCGCCACCTCCCGTCTGCGCCACGGACCCAGTCCTCCAGGAAGCCGGTGGGTGGGTAGGTGCTGCGACGATGTACGACTTCACCGGCTCGGTTAACGACGGCCCCCGGGAGTGCCTCCCGCACGACGTAGATCGCCACCTGATGATCACTGGAGCGGTGGCTCACCCTGACCTTCACGATCCTCGATGCGGGAGAATCGTGCCGCTCCCCCGCCGCCTTCAGCGCGGCGAGGCTCTCCTGGGTCCTCTTGAAGCCGAACTCGTCGCTGTTGCGGGGGTCGACGTACTCGGGAACCCACTTCGGGTCAGGGTCGTACTGGTAGACCCAGTTCTCGAACGCGTCGACGCTGCGTACGATGGCGTCGAAGTCGTCGCCGGTGTTCTGCAACTCCGGCGGCTTCGACGGGTCGAGCGTCGTCGGCGTCGCGGGCGCCGCCGTGGTGGGCGGGACGGTGGTCGAAGTGGCGCTTGAACCGCCGTCGCCGTCATCGGTGAGCTGCCAGACCACACCGGCGGCGAGGCCGAGGACGAGCACCGCCACGGCGACCTTGCGCCAGAGCGCGAGCGGCTCGGCCGGCGCCGGCTCCGGCGGTCCGGCGGCGTCGTGGTCGTCGGGGTGGTGGACGTGGCGGTCGGTGGTGGCCGTGCCTGCCTCCTCGCGAAGCCAGCTCATCGCACCCTCCCCCAACGAGCGCCGGACGCGCCGGTCGCCGAGGGGTGGTTGCCTTGCCGGGCGGCAGCGTACGGCCCCCCACGGGGTTTCCGCGTCGCGACTGGTCGCACCGTTCACGGCGCCCTCCTCGGGTCGGCCGTGGACGACACCGTCACGGTGAACGGGTCCTCGCCGGACAGGAAGATCCGCAGGAGCGTGAAGTCCACCCGTCCGACCGTGGTCACCGTCACCGCCTCGGCGGAGGCCTCCGCGGTCGCGCCCGTCAGCGACCGCCGGTCGGCCTGGGCGGCGATGCTGTCCAGGGCCAGCTGCTCGGCTCGCGTGGGGTCGAGGCGGGCCTCGCCCGTGCGGCGGAAGTGGCCGGCGTCCAGGGCGCTGGCCCCCGCCGCGGCGGCGGCATCGGCGGCCGAGGCCAGGGCCACACGCTCGGAGAACGCCCGCCACAGGTCGAGCGCCAGCCCGCCCACGAAGAGCATCAACACGCACAGCCCCAGCACGAACACCGTCACCGACCCGCGCTCGCTCCGCCCGCTCACCGCAGGCTCCGGTAGTCGTCGACCCTCTCGGCGTGGCTGGCCGTCCACGACCAGCGGCCCACGGTGCCGACCAGGGGGATCCTCAGCGCCGGCATCTCCACCGTCACCCGGGCCACCACGGTGGCGCCCCGCTCCAGGTCGCCGGCGACGTCGAGCGCCAGGTCGCCGGGTGCCAGCCCAGCGTTGCGGGCGGCGTCACCCACCACCGCCTGCGCCTCGTCGAGGCCCTCGCCCCAGGAGGCGGCGAGGGCGAC
>JALYMX010000493.1 GCA_030773495.1 Actinomycetota bacterium
GGCCGGCGGAACAGCGCCGGCCCGACGTTGCGGCCGAAGGCGTAGCCCACCTGGTCGCCGGCGACGGCGGCAAGGAAGACCCCGACCAGGATCACCGGCAGGGTGAGGTCGCCCCGGGCGGCGAACACGCCGGCGGTGAAGAGCAGGGAGTCGCCGGGCAGGAAGAAGCCGAAGAACAGCCCCGACTCGGCGAAGACGACCAGGATGAGTCCGATGGTGCCGAACGCCTCGATGAGGCGGTCGGGGTGCACGAGGTCCACGGGGGGCGAGGCTAGACGGCCCCCGACTCCTCCCCACGGCGCCTACTGTTTGACAGCGGGTGGCGTTGGCCCCCACGCTCGTTCCTCATGCCCAAACCGCTCGTCATCGTGGAGTCGCCGGCCAAGGCGAAGACCATCGGTCGGTACCTCGGGCCCGACTTCGTGGTCGAGTCCTCGGTCGGGCACGTCCGCGACCTTCCCGACGATGCTGCCGAGATCCCGCCCGCCTACCGCGGCGAGCCGTGGGCCCGGCTCGGCATCGACGTGGACAACGACTTCAAGCCGCTGTACGTGGTGTCGCGGCGCAAGAAGGACGTGGTGAAGAAGCTCAAGGGGCTCCTGAAGGACGCCAGCGAGCTGTACCTGGCGACCGACGAGGACCGCGAGGGCGAGTCCATTGCCTGGCACCTCACCGAGGTGCTCGCTCCCCGGGTGCCGGTCAAGCGCATGGTGTTCCACGAGATCACCGCTCCGGCCATCCGCAGGGCGGTGGAGGAGTGCCGCCAGCTCGACATGCCCCTCGTCGACGCCCAGGAGACCAGGCGCCTGCTCGACCGCCTGTTCGGCTTCGAGGTCTCACCCGTGCTGTGGCGCCGGATCGGTCCCCGGCTGTCGGCGGGGCGGGTCCAGAGCGTGGCCACCCGGATGCTCGTGCAGCGGGAGCGGGAGCGCATGCGCTTCCGGGCCGCCGAGTGGTGGGACCTCGAGGGCCGCTTCGCCCACCGCGGTGCCCCCTTCGGCGCCAACTTGGTCGCCCTCGACGGCCGGCGCCTGGCCACGGGGAAGGACTTCGGCCAGGACGGCACGCTGCGCCAGGGCGCCGACGTCGTGCGTCTCGGGGAGGAGGAGGCCCGGGGGCTGGCCGCGCGTCTGGCCGAGTCGGCGTTCAACGTCCGCGCCGTCGACGAGAAGCCCTACCGGCGCTCTCCCTACGCCCCGTTCATGACGTCCACCTTGCAGCAGGAGGCAGGGCGAAAGCTCCGCTTCGACTCGAGGCGCACCATGCAGGTGGCCCAGCGGCTGTACGAGAACGGCTTCATCACCTACATGCGCACGGACAGCACCAGCCTGTCCGACGCCGCCGTGGCCGCCGCCCGCCGCCAGGTCGCCCAGCTCTACGGCGCCGAGTACGTGCCGGAGCGCCCCCGCCAGTACGCCCGCAAGGTGAAGAACGCCCAGGAGGCCCACGAGGCCATCCGGCCGGCCGGCGACGACTTTCGCACCCCGCAGCAGGTGGCAGGCGCCCTGTCAGGCGAAGACCTACGCCTCTACGAGCTGATCTGGAAGCGCACGGTGGCCTCGCAGATGGCCGACGCCGTGGGGAGCACCGTGCAGGTGCGCATCGGCGCCACCTCGTCGGCCGGCGAGGACGCCGAGCTGGCGACCAGCGGCAAGGTCATCACCTTCCCGGGCTTCTTCCGGGCCTACGTGGAAGGCTCCGACGATCCCGACGCCCAGCTCGACGACCGCGAGGTGCGGCTGCCGGCGCTGGCCGCCGGCGACCGCCTCGAGCTGACCGGCCTCGAGCCCAAGGCGCACACCACCCAGCCGCCGCCGCGCTACACCGACGCCTCGCTCGTGAAGGCCCTCGAGGAGAAGGGCGTGGGCCGTCCCTCTACCTACGCCTCCATCATCTCCACCATCCAGGACCGCGGCTACGCGTGGAAGCGGGGGCAGGCCCTGGTGCCCACCTTCACCGCCTTCGCGGTGGTGAACCTGCTCGAGGAGCACTTCTCGGAGCTGGTGGACTACGACTTCACCGCTCGGCTCGAGGATGACCTCGACGAGATCGCCGCCCGCCGTCAGGAGCGGGTCCCGTGGCTGGCCCGGTTCTACTTCGGCACGGGTCGCCCGGGCCTCAAGAGGCTCGTCGCCGAGCGCCTCGACGAGATCGACCCCCGCCAGGTCAACTCCATCCCCATCGCCGTCGACGCCGAGGGCCGGGAGATCGTGGTGCGGGTGGGGCGGTACGGGCCGTTCCTGCAGCGGGGCGAGGACCGGGCCGCCGTGCCGGACGACCTGGCGCCCGACGAGTTGACCCTGGAGCGGGCCGAGGAGCTGCTGGCCGCGCCGAGCGGCGACCGAGTGCTCGGCACCGACCCGGCCACGGGCCTGCCCGTGCTCGTGCGGGCCGGTCGCTTCGGGCCGTACGTGCAGCTCGGGGAGGCCGAGGCGGCCGGTGGCGGGGCCGGCAAGGCCAAGAGCAAGCCGCGCACGGCGTCGCTGTTCAAGACCATGACCCCCGACACGGTCACCCTCGACGACGCCCTCCGCCTGCTGACCCTGCCCCGCGTGGTCACCGTCGACCCGGCCACCGGCGAGGAGATCGTGGCCCACAACGGCCGCTACGGGCCCTACCTGAAGAAGGGCGCCGACAGCCGCAGCCTCGAGTCGGAGGAGCAGTTGTTCACCGTGACGCCCGAGGAGGCGCTGGCCATCTACGCCCAGCCCAAGCAGCGCCGGGGCCAGCGGGCCGCCGCGCCGTTGCGCGAGCTCGGCCCCGACCCCGCCACCGGGGCGGCGATGGTGGTCAAGGACGGCCGCTTCGGCGCCTACATCACCGACGGCGAGGTGAACGTCACCGTGCCCCGGGGCGAGACGGTGGAGGGCCTCACCGCCGAGCGGGCGGCCGAGCTGCTCGCCGACAAGCGGGCCCGGGGGCCGGCGCCGGCCCGGAAGCGGGCCACCAAGGCGGCGAAGACCTCCGCCACCAAGGCCGCCAAGCCGGCGAAGGCCTCCAAGGCCGGGAAGGCGGCGGCCGGCGCCGAGGGGCCGGGCACCTCGTCCTGAGCGCCCCGTCGCCCCCCGCCTTCCCGTAGCCTGGCGCGGTGGCCGAGGCGTCCAGAGGGAGGCAACGCCGGGCGGACGACGTCGACGAGGTCACCGCTCCGCTCCCGCGTGCCCGGCCCGCCGGCGGTGCCGAGGGGGCCTCCGTCATCCGCCTGTTCGGCTCTCCCGAGTTCTTCCGCCTGTGGCTGGCCCAGGTGGTCTCGTCGCTTGGCGACTGGATCGGGTTCGTCGCCGTCACCGCCATCGCGGCCCGGGTGGGCGGCTCCTCGCCGGAGACGGCCGTGGCCATCGTGCTGTCCGCCCGCCTGCTCCCGGGGTTCTTCCTGGCCCCGGCGGCCGGGGTGTTCGTCGACCGGTGGGACCGCAAGCGGGTCATGGTGACGTGCGACGTCGGCCGGGGGCTCGTGCTCGCCTCGCTGCCGTTCGTCGACACCATCCCGGGGCTGTTCTTCGCCTCCCTGCTCCTGGAGCTGCTGACCCTGCTGTGGTCACCGGCCAAGGAGGCGACGGTCCCGAACCTGGTGCGGCCGGAGTTCCTGGCCAACGCCAACTCCCTGTCGCTGGTCGCCGCCTACGGCACGTTCCCCATCGGCTCGGTGATCTTCGCCCTGCTGGCGACGGTGTCGGCATGGCTGGCCGGCATCGAGGCCCTCGACGCGCTCCAGCTCACGCGGGAGTCGGTCGCCATCTACGTCGACGTGCTCACCTTCTTCCTCTCCGCCTTGATGATCTCCACGCTGACGCTGCCCCGCTCGGATCGGCCCCCGTCCGACGGGAGCGGGCTCGACTTCCGGCGCACGTTCCGGGAGCTGGCCGAGGGGGGGCGCTTCATCCGCGACAGCGTGGTGGTGCGGGCCGTCATCCTCGGCATCGGGACCGGGCTCATCGGCGGGGGGATGGTGGTGCCCCTCGGGCCGGTCGCCTCCAAGCAGCTCTACGCCGCCGGGACGGCCGGCTTCGGCCTCCTCCTCGCCGCCTTGGGCTTCGGGGTGGCGGGCGGCATCATCGGGCTGTCCGTGGTGCAGCGGCGGGTGCCCCACCAGCGGATCTTCGTGGCCTCGGTGCTCGGCGCCGGCGTGTCGCTGCTCGCCGCCGCGTCGATGTCCACCATCACCCTCGCCCTCGTCTTCGCCGCCTCCCTCGGCCTGTGCGCCGGCTCGGTGTACATCCTCGGGTTCACCATCCTGCAGTCCAACGTGGAGGACGAGCTGCGGGGCCGCATCTTCGCCCTGCTCTACACGCTGGTGCGGTTCTGCCTGCTGCTCGCCTTCACCGCCGCGCCCATCGTGTCGGGGCTGCTGGACCGGATCTCGGATCGGGTGGTCGGACGCTCGGTCACCGTCGGCGCCGTCACCGTGGCGCTCCCCGGTGTGCGCCTCACGCTCTGGCTCGGCGGCGTCATCATCCTCGTCGCCGGGCTGTTGGCCCGTCGCGCCCTGCGCGAGCGGGTACGTCCCGCCTCATGAGGGGGCGCCTCATCGCCTTCGAGGGAGGCGAGGCGTGCGGCAAGTCGACTCAGGCCGCCCTGCTCGCCGCCCGCCTGGGAGCCGTGCTCACCCGGGAGCCGGGCGGGACGGCCGTGGGCGAGCGGGTGCGGGCGCTCCTCCTCGACCCCGACCTCGCGGCGCTGGCCCCCCGCGCCGAGGTGCTGCTCATGGCCGCCGCCCGGGCCCAGCACGTCGCCGAGGTGGTGGGGCCGGCGCTGGCCACCGGGCGGGACGTCGTCACCGACCGCTTCTCCCACTCCTCCCTGGCCTACCAGGGCTACGGGCGGGGGTTGGCCGTCGAGGAGGTCCGGGCGCTGTGCGACTGGGCCAGCGGCGGGCTGTGGCCCGACGTCGTGGTGCTGCTCGAGGTGCCGGCCGCCCTGGCCCTGGCCCGCCGAGGCGCCCCCGACCGCTTCGAGGCCGAGAGCCGCCGGTTCCACGAGCGAGTGGAAGCGGGCTTTCGCGCCCTGGCCGCCGAGGACCCCGCCCGGTGGCGGGTGGTGGACGGCTGCGGCACCGTCGAGGAGGTCGCCGAGCGGGTGTGGGAGGCGCTCGTGGCCGACGTGGCCCGTTCGGGGGGCGACGGCCGGCGATGACGATGCCCGGCGGGGGGCTGTACGCCGGCGTGGTCGGCCAGGAGCGCGCCGTGGCCGGCCTCGTCGCCGCCGCCCGCTCGCCGGTGCACGCCTACCTGCTGGTCGGGCCGCCCGGCGCCGGGATGCGAGAGGCGGCTCGCTCCTTCGCCGCCGCCCTGCTGTGCCCGGCCGGCGGGTGCGGCGTGTGCGAGGAGTGCCGGCGGGCGCTGGGCGGCGTCCACCCCGACGTCGTGGTGCACGAGCGCACGGGCCCGTACATCACGGTCGACGACGCCCGCCAGATCGGCCGCCTCGCCTCGCTGAGCCCGGTGGAGGGCCGGCGGCGGGTGCTGGTGATGGTGGACTTCCACCTGGTCCAGGACGCGGGGCCGGCGCTGCTCAAGACGTTGGAGGAGCCGCCCCCCACCACGGTGTTCGTGGTGCTGGCCGACCACGTGCCGCCCGAGCTGGTGACCATCGCCAGCCGGTGCGCCCGCATCGACTTCTCGCCGATCCCGGCCGAGCGCCTCGTCGAGGCGCTGGTCGCCGACGGCGTCCACCCCGGCGTCGCCGCCCAGGTCGCCGCGGCAGCCGCCGGCAGCCTCGACCGAGCCCGGTTGCTGGCGTCGGACCCCGGGTTCGCCGCCCGGGAGGCGACATGGCGGGAGGTGCCAGTTCGCCTCGACGGCACGGGCGCCACCGTGGCCGCGTTGGTCGACGAGCTGCTGGCCCGCACGGAGACGGTGGTGGAGCCGTTGCAGGCCCGCCAGGCCAGGGAACGGGCCGAGCTGGCCGAGCGGGCGCGCCTGTACGGGGAACGGGCCGGCGAGCGCAAGGAGCTGGAGGCCCGCCATCGCCGCGAGGAGCGGCGCGCTCGTACCGACGAGCTGCGCTTCGGGCTGTCCACCCTCGGCGGCGCTTACCGCGACCGCTTGGCGGCGGGGCGGGATCCGGCCGGCGCCCTGGTCGCCCTCGACGCCGTCGCCGGCGCCAACGAGGCCCTGGTCCGGAACCCCAACGTGACGCTGCTCCTGCAGGCGCTGCTCGTGCGCCTCTCCCGATCGGGGTCGCCAGGGACGGCGGCCCCGCTACGCTGACGCCTCCCGCCCGAGTAGCTCAGCCGGCAGAGCAACGCACTCGTAATGCGTAGGTCAGGGGTTCGATTCCCCTCTCGGGCTCGGCAGAGGTGCAGGTCAGGGCGGTGTTACGGTCTCTGCCACCTTCCCGGTCTAGGCTATATCCCAACATCATCCCAACAAGCGAGGGAGGCCGTTGTGCGGGGAGGGCTGCGGGAGAAGCGCCCGGGGGTGTGGGAACTGCGGGTTTTCCTTGGACGCGACGAGTCCGGGCGGGTTCGCCACCGCAGCGTGACGGTCCATGGAGGCAAGCGCCAGGCCCAGCGTGAGCTCGCCAGGCTCGTGGCCGAGGTCGAGGAGGGCGACGCCGAGGTACTCCTCGAGTGGGACCGAGACACGACGGTGAACGACGCACTCGCCGGCTGGGAACGCAACGGCTGGCAGGACCTCAGCCCCACGACGGTGCGCCGCTACAAGGGGATCTGGGACCGCCACATCCGCGACAGCATCGGAAAGCGGACCATCCGGTCTCTCAGCCCCTACGACGTCGAGCAGTTCCTCCGGCAGCTCAAGGACGACGGACTCGGGCAGGGGAGCGTGCAGTACGCCCGAGCGGTGCTGCACCGGGCCTGCCGGCTGGCTCGGAAGTGGAGTGGCAACCGCCTCCCGAACCCGGTGGCCGACACCGAGTTGCCCGAGTGGAGCCTCGGCGAGCGCCCCAAGGAGGTGCGCTGCCCCGACCTCGACGAGGTGCAGAGGCTCCTCGACGCGGCGCGGAGCTACGACCCGAGGGTGGGGGCGTTCATCCGCGTCGTGGCCGCCACCGGGGCTCGCCGGGGAGAGGTCTGCGCCCTTCGGTGGTCCGACATCGACTGGGAGGCCCACGCCGTGGGCATCGACGAGGCCGTCATCAACGGCCGGGGCGGCGCCCAGGTCAAGGGGCCCAAGACGCGGGCGAGTGTCCGCCGGATCGCCCTCGATCCCGGCACCGTGGCCGAGCTTGACTCGCTTCTCGCCGACCGGCGGCGGCTTGCGGTCAGGTGCGAGGTGGACCTCGCCGCTGACGGCTTCGTCTTCGCCACGGATCCGACCGGTCTCGTCCCGCCGCATCCCGACGGCCTGAGCCACGCCTTCACCAGGGTTCGAACCCTGGCCGGAGTCGCCACCGACGTGCACCTGCACTCGCTGCGCCATTTCCAGTCGACCGCCCTTGACGCGGTGATCACCGAAGCGCAGAAGCAAGCCCGTCTCGGCTGGTCGACGGTCCAGATGGCGCGCCACTACACGGGAGCGCTCTCTGCCGAGGACCGCCGGGCAGCCGACCACATGGGCGGGTTGCTCGGGGGCGCTGCGCCGCCAGCCTCGGCCAGGCGTTCGGCCGTTCGCCATCCCAAGCGCCCATCGGAGGCGTAGTCGCCAGGCGATCTCAGGGGTTGGAAGGCTTGCGGGGATCGGATCTCGAATGTCGACCGACCCGAGCCGACGACGGACGACGTGACCAGCGTCCCGGAGGAGGGCGTGGGAGCCCCGAGGAGGCCCGCGATGGGCTCGACCCGCCGCCCCGACGCCGTTACCCGACGGCGGAGCCGCCTTCGCCCGCCACGGGGAGCGGCCCCGGCACCTCGCCCGCAACCAGCCGCTCGACCGCCACGCGGGGAATCCGATTGCGGCCGTTGATCTTGACGAGCGGCAGCGGCAGGTCACCGCGGGCGATCGAGCGGTACAGCGACGATCGGCTCTGGCCCAGCAACTCGGCGGCTTCCTCGACGCTGACGAGCGGCTTGGGCTGGCTGTGGATGCTCCGACGAGTCCTGGGCCGGAGCGGTACGGGGTTCTGCGCCCGTCGTCCCATGGCTACAGCCCCCGACCATCGGCGGGGCCCGGCACGCACGGCGGCACCGGCGCCGTGCCGTTGAGGCCTGGCGGCGTGGGGGCGGAATGGGATGCCGACCCTGCTCCCCTGGCGACCTCGCCGGCCAGGCCGGGCTCGAATCGCAGGCGCACCAAAAGGCGCTCGACCTCGCCGACGTCCTCCCCGAGCTCGACCAGGGTGGCGGCGAGCTGCTCGATGCGGGCGCGGTCGACGGCCGGAACCCGCTGGCGGGCCCGCTCCCACTCGGCGTGCGAGGCCTGGAGGGACTCGGGGAGCCGTTGCACCTGCCGGCGGCTGAGGGGTGGGACCCGGCGCCGCACGGCCAGGGTCCCGGCGCCATGGGCCTGGGCCAAGTCGAACTGCGCGCAGCGGCTCAGCGCGCGCATGAACGGGGAGTTCCGCCCGCCGCCGTCGCCGAGCCCGAGCGAGCGCGCCGTCTCCGCCAGGTCGAGCGTGTAGCCGGCTGGCGACGCGTCGAGGCCGGCGGCGAGCCGACGCATGAGCCAGGTGGTGGACGGCCCGAGCACTCCCAGCCAGTACGACTCCACGTACCCGGAGCGGGGGTCGAACCCGAGGGTGTCGATGACGGGGTCAGGCCACGCCACGATGTGCAGCGTCGTGCCGGGGTCGGTGGGACCTGCGGGGCGGGTGGGTGCGGGCACGGTGGCTCCTTCGGTGATCGTGCAAGAACGGCGGAGTCATCGCCCGACTCCGAGGCTGAGCCCGGCGGGTTCCCTGGCGGTGGCCGTGACCCGGGCCAGGGCCATCGCCGCGATCGCCGGGATCTCCGGCTGGGCACTCACCGCGGGCGGATCGTGGTGCAGCTCCCCGCTCCAGGCGCGCACGGCCTGCCTGGCGT
>JALYMX010000494.1 GCA_030773495.1 Actinomycetota bacterium
AGGCAGGGGCGGCGTCGAGCAGCGTGGTGGCGACGGCCTGGGCCTTCCACGCGGCGCGCACCAGGCAGGCGGCGCCCCGGCGGAACGTCTCCGCGTCGACCCTCTCGGGCTCGCCCATCCCCACGGCCACGACCAGGCGGCCGTCCCCGGCCACCATCGACTGGGCCTGCCCCCGCTTGCCCTCGAAGCCGAGGGCGCCCAGGTGCTCGGGGCGCAGCGGCGCCGGCCACGGAGTCGCGCCGTCGGGCCGGCGCAGGCCGGCGAACACGGGCACGCCGAGCACGTCGGCGTCGGCGGGGACCTGGGCGGCGGCAGCGAAGGAGACGGCCATCACGAGGCGTCCCGGGCGGGGAGGAACACGTCCTCCTGCCAGCGGGCCATGGTCCACAGCAGGTCGGAAAGGCGGTTCAGGTAGGGGACGGCCAGCGAGCCCTCGGCGGCGGCGTCGAGGGTGAGCCGCTCGGCCCGGCGCACCACGGTGCGGGCCACGTCGAGCAGGGCGGCGACCCTCGTCTGCCCGGGGACGGCGAACTCGGCGGGCGGCACGAAGCGGGTGCTCAGGTCGTCGATGCGGCGCTCCAGGGCCGACACCATCTCGGCGGTGACCAGGGAGCGGCCGGGTTCGAGCCGGGGCCGGTTGCCCTCGCCCGTGGCCAGGTCGGCCATAAGCACCCACAGGTCGCGCTCGAGGGCCACGAGCAGCTCGTCGAGCTCCGAGCCAGGGACGGCCTCGGACCGGGCCAGGCCGAGGAAGGCCTGGGCCTCGTCCACGGCGCCACAGGCGGCGACGGCGGCGCTGTCCTTCCGGACGCGGCCACCGAGGTACAGCCCGGTGGTGCCGTCGTCCCCCTTGCGGGTGTAGATCCTCATCGGCGCGGACACTACCGGCCGGCGGCGGCGCGACCCGCCGGTAGCCTTGCCGGCGTGCCGGGCAGCTACCTCGACGCCGTGCGCGAACGGGTGGTGGTGTTCGACGGCGCCACCGGCACCAACCTCCAGCTGCGCGAGCTCACCGCCGACGACTTCGGCGGCCCGGCGCTCGAGGGGTGCAACGAGATCCTGGTGGACACCCGACCCGACGTGGTCGCCGACCTGCACCGGTCCTTCTTCGAGGTGGGCGTCGACGTGGTGGAGACCGACACCTTCGGCGCCTTCGCCCCCGTGCTGGCCGAGTACGGGATCGCCGACCGGGCCCACGAGCTCAACCTGAAGGCGGCCCGCATCGCCCGGGAGGTGGCCGACGGCTACGGCGGGTGGGTCGCCGGCTCCATGGGACCGGGCACCAAGTTCCCCTCGCTCGGGCAGATCCGCTTCACCCAGCTGCGCGACGCCTACCAGGTGCAGGCGGCGGCGCTGCTCGAAGGCGGCGTCGACCTGCTGATCGTGGAGACCGTGTTCGACCTGCTCCAGGCCAAGGCGGCGCTCGTGGCCTGCCGCCGGGCCATGGCCGCGGTGGGGCGGTCGGTGCCCCTCCAGGTGCAGGTGACCATGGAGCTCACCGGGCGGATGCTCCCGGGCACCGAGATCGGGGCCGCCCTCACCACCCTCGGCGCCCTGCACCCCGACGTCATCGGCCTCAACTGCGCCACCGGGCCGCGGGAGATGGGCGAGCACCTGCGCTACCTCACCCAGCACGCCCCCGTGGCCGTGTCGTGCATCCCCAACGCCGGGCTGCCCTCGGTCGTCGAGGGCCGCATGCACTACGACCTCACGCCCGCCGAGCTGGCCGACCACCACGCCCGGTTCGTCACCGAGCTCGGCGTGAACGTCATCGGCGGCTGTTGCGGCACCACCCCCGAGCACCTGCGCGAGGTCGTGGAGCGCTGCCGCGACCTGGCGCCGGCACCCCGCGCGCCCCGCCCGGAGCCGGGCTGCGCCTCGCTCTACAGCCACGTGCCGTTCGACCAGTCGCCCTCGTTCCTGGTCGTCGGCGAGCGCACCAACGCCAACGGCTCCAAGCGCTTCCGGGAGGCCATGCTGGCCGACGACTGGGAGACCTGCGTGGCCATGGCCAAGGAGCAGGTGAAGGAAGGGGCTCACGTGCTCGACGTGTGCGTGGACTACACCGGCGAGGACGGCGTGGCCGACATGGAGGAGATCGCCTCCCGCTTCGCCACCCAGGCCACGCTCCCGCTGATGCTCGACTCCACCGAGCCGGCGGTCATCGAGACCGGCCTGCGCTGGATCGGCGGCAAGCCCATCCTCAACTCGGTGAACCTGGAGGACGGCGACGCTCCCGGCACCCGCCTCGACCGCTTCTTGTCCCTCGCCAGGGAGTACGGCGCGGCCGTGGTGTGCACATGCATCGACGAGGAGGGCCAGGCCAGGAGCGCGGAGTGGAAGCTGCGGGCGGCGACGGCGATTCACGACCTGGCCGTCGGGCGCTACGGGCTCGAGCCCACCGACCTGCTGTTCGACCCGCTGGCCCTCCCGCTGTCGACCGGCATGGAGGAGAGCCGGCGTGACGGGGTGGAGACCATCGAGGGCATCCGCCGCATCAAGGCCGCGCTGCCCGGCGTGCGCACCATCATCGGCCTGTCCAACGTCTCGTTCGGCCTCACCCCGGCCGCCCGCCACGTGCTGAACTCGGTGTTCCTCCACGAGTGCCAGCAGGCCGGCCTCGACGCCGCCATCGTCCACGCGGCGAGGATCATGCCGCTGTCGCGGATCGACGAGCGGGCCCGCGACGTGTGCCTCGACCTCGTCTACGACCGGCGCCGGCCCGGCTACGACCCTCTTCAGGAGCTGCTCGGGCTGTTCGAGGGAGTGGCGTCGACCGCGCTGGAGGCCGAGGACCGCAGCGGCTGGCCGGTGGAGCGCCGCCTCGAGCAGCGCATCATCGACGGCGACCGGGAGGGCCTGGAGGCCGACCTCGACGAGGCGCTGGCCACCACGCCGGCGCTCGACATCGTCAACGACACCCTGCTGGCCGGCATGAAGGTGGTGGGCGACCTGTTCGGGTCGGGGCAGATGCAGCTGCCCTTCGTGCTCCAGTCGGCGGAGACGATGAAGGCGGCCGTCGCCCACCTCGAGCCCCACATGGAGCGCAGCGACCAGGGGGGCAAGGGCCGCATCGTCCTGGCCACCGTGAAGGGCGACGTCCACGACATCGGCAAGAACCTGGTCGACATCATCTTCTCGAACAACGGCTACGAGGTGCACAACCTCGGCATCAAGGTGGCCGTCTCCGAGATGATCGAGAAGGCCCTCGAGGTGGGCGCCGACGCCATCGGGATGAGCGGGCTGCTCGTGAAGAGCACGCTGATCATGCGGGAGAACCTGGAGGAGCTCAACCAGCGGGGCCTGGCCCACATCCCCGTGGTGCTGGGCGGGGCCGCCCTCACCCGCTCCTACGTCGAGCGCGACCTGCGGGAGGTGTACGAGGGCCGGCTGTTCTACGGCAAGGACGCCTTCGAGGGGCTGCGCACCATGGACCGGCTCGTGGAGCTCAAGCGCGCCGGGCGCGACGACCCCGACTTCGGCCGGGTGCCGACGGGCCGGTCGCGCGAGGAGCGACGCGGCGGCGCCGAGGCGGGCGGGCCGGCGACCGGTGTGCCCGCCCGCTCCCGGGCGGTCGCCGTGGACAACGAGATCTACAAGCCGCCGTTCCTGGGCGCCCGGGTGGTGAAGGGCGTCGCCGTCGACGAGATCGCCGGCTGGCTCAACGAGACCGCGCTGTTCCGCAACCAGTGGCAGTTCCGCCCCGAGAAGGGCGAGGCCGACGCCGACTTCAAGGACCGCATCCGGCCCGTGCTCCGTGACCAGCTGGCCAGGGCCAAGGCCGAGGGGCTCCTCGTGCCCCAGGTGGTCTACGGCTTCTTCGCCGCCAACGCCGTCGGCGACGACGTGGTGGTGTGGGAGGACGACACCCGCACCGTCGAGCGGACCCGCTTCGCCTTCCCGCGCCAACGCAGGGAGCCGTGGCTGTGCATCGCCGACTTCGTCCGACCCATCGGGGGCGAGCCGGACTACGTGGCCTTCTCCATCGTGACCATGGGTGCGGCGGTCTCGGTGGCCACGGCCCGGCTGTTCGCCGAGAACCGCTACCAGGAGTACCTCCTGCTCCACGGACTGGGGGTGGAGATGGCCGAGGCGCTGGCCGAGCTGTGGCACCGGCGCATCCGCGAGGAGTGGGGGTTCGCCGACCAGGACGGGCCGACCCTCGCCGGGCTGTTTCGCCAGCAGTACCGCGGCGGGCGGTACTCGTGGGGCTACCCGGCCTGCCCCGACCTGGCCGACAACGTCACGGTCGCCGAGCTGCTCGAGGCGCACCGCATCGGCGTCGAGGTGAGCGAGGACACCGCCTTCCAGTACCACCCGGAGCAGACCACGTCGGCCATCGTCCTCCACCACCCCCAGGCCAAGTACTTCGTGGCCTGACCGCCCCCGCCCGGCGGTTCCCGCCGTTCCCGAGTACATAGGGCCCGGAAACCGGGCCCTATGTACTCGGGAAGCGGGGGGGTGGCGGCTCAGCTGGGGGCGAGGACGGCGCGGGCCACCAGGTCGGTGCCGAAGGCGGTGAGGATGGCCAGGTACAGCAAGCCGGTGGCCGCCATCACCGCCGCATAGCCGCGCTCGCGCAGCGCGGCCCGGGTCACGAAGGTGAGGATCACCGTGGCGACGGCGCAGGTGAGCCAGAACCAGCCGAGGAGCCCGCCGTAGCCGTCGTCGATGGCGCCGGACAGCACCGAGAGCATCCCGGTGGGCCACAGCAGGGCGCCCACCTCGACCGGCCACAGCCGGGCCAGCCACCCGTTCAGCTCCACCAGCGGCTCGCGGCCCAGGCCGGGCTGCACCAGGTACCAGTGGCCGAGCAGCATGGCGTCGCTCACGGCGCCGAGGAAGGCGGCGCCCACCAGGGTGCGCACCACGGCGAGCAGGTCCGGGCCGCCGGCCGCCACGGCGGCGGCCACCAGGCCGACGG
>JALYMX010000495.1 GCA_030773495.1 Actinomycetota bacterium
GTCCTGGCCGTGGTGGCCCTCGCCGTGGTGGCCTTCCGCCCGTCGGGCGACCGGCGCCCGGCGGCCGGCGCCGCGCCCCCCATCGCCACCGTGGACCTCGAGGGGAACCGCGTGCGCCTGGCCGACTTCGGGGGGAAGCCGGTCCTGGTCAACTTCTGGGCCTCTTGGTGCGTTCCCTGTCGCAAGGAGTTCCCGCTGCTGCGGGAGGCCCACGACGACGGCGTCGCCGTCCTCGGCGTGATCTTCCAGGACGACCGCCGCTCGGCGGCGGCGTTCATGCGCGAGCAGCGGGCCACGTGGCCCGCCCTGGTCGACCCGGAGGGCCGCATCGCCCGCGCCTACGGCGTGGGCTTGCGCCCCGGGCTTCCCGTCACGGTGGCCATTGACGGCCGCGGCGTCCTGCGGGAGCGCCACATCGGCGAGCTGCGCCGGGAGGACCTCGCCCGCCTGGTGGCCGCCGCCTCGGCGTAGGTCGCGCCCGGCCATCTCGAGTACATAGTGGGCCGAAAACGCCCGCCATGTACTCCAGATCGGGCCGGCGTCCCGCCCAGCGGGTGGCGGCGCTGCCCGGGCGGGTAGAGCAAGGGCATGGAGGAGGTGCCGGAGGAGGTCATCGCCGAGGCCGAGGCGACGCCGGGCACCGGCAGCCACGGCCACGACGGGGTGACGGCCGAGGACGGCACCTTGGCCGTGCATCTGCAGGAGGACCACTCGCTCGAAGCCGGGCTGGCGCTGAGCCCGGCCACGCAGGAGGGGCTGCACGACCGGCTGCACGGTCGCACGAAGGCGGCCGACGACTGAGGCGCCGCGTTCACGGCGACGACCGGCTGGCCTCCTGGAGCACGTCCCATCCCGAAGGCGAGGTGGTGCGGTAGTCGTACACGGACCACCCGACAGCGTTGCTGTCACGGGCGGCCCGCACGAGACCCGCCAAGTCACCGATCGTCGAGACATCGGCAACCCCGCCGACGAGATGCACGAGCGCGTCGGGGTCCCCGAGCCTGGCCCGCACGCCGCGCACCGCGTCCTCCCCGTAGCGGTACCCCTCCCGGTGGCCCGACGCCGTCGGGATCTCGGTCCAATAGGCCATCGGCAACCACACGTCGAAGCTTTCCGCCAACTGCGCCCAGGGGAAGTCGGGCCAGTAGCCGGGTTTGATGGCCTCGAGGAGCACGGGCGGGTACACGATGGCGCCGAGCGCTTCGCTGCCGGCTTCGCTACGAAGGCGCCGCGAGAGCTCCACCAGTCGGCGGTTTCGCTCGGCGTGATCGCGCACGTGGCTTCGGAACTCAATGTCGACGGCGACGCCGTCGAAGCGGTGGCCTTCGAAGCGGAATTGGCGGATCAAGCCCAGGTGGGCGAGATCGGCCTCCAGATCGGCGAACTTCGGGAGATACCAGCCCACCACCCGCAGGCCACGTTCGTGGGCCCGCCTCACGAACCTCCCGACCAGTTCCCGATCGACGATGCCCTCCGGGGACCGGGCATCCAGGCGGGCCGCCTGCAGGAACAGGGTGCGCACACCCCGTGCCGCCATGGCGTCGACCTCCTCGGGGACGAGGAGCGGACCCTCACGTAGTCGGTGATAGGCGGGGGCGTAGTCGAAGGCGTCCACCCAGGCCGCCAGTCCTCGGTACGCCGAGACATCGCGCTGGGCCGACAACGCCGAGACGCCGGCGGGTGAGCGAGATGCCTGCGCTGCCGCTGTGTCTTGGTGCAGTGGCGACAACGACGGCGGCGGCTTCACGACGAGGGCGCCGAAGACGCCCCCGATGAGCAACGCGGCGACGAGGCCGGCGAGGACACGGGGCGCTGCTCGGCCGTCCACCTGTTCGACACTAGGGGGCGACCGTCGCGGACGCATGGCAGGCCGATTGTCGATGGCACCCCCGATGCGTGGCCCTCAGGTCGACCAGGGGCAGGTCTCGTGCTCCTCGCCGGGCTGAGCGCCTCGAAGTGGAGGCGGTGACTGTGGTGAGCGAGCCTTGAAGGAGAAGGCGCCCTCGGCGATCAGGCGCTCGGACAGCTCGGCCCGCCAGGTGGAGCCGTCCACCGTGCCGTGCGAGGCCTCGCCGAGCAGGGGTCAGCGGAGCCCGTCACGGCGTGGCCAACGATCGGAGCTCGTGGCGATGTGGTGGTTGATCCAGTCTCCGGCGCGCTCGGCGACGGCGTCGAGCGCGCCCGGTTCCTCGAAGAGGTGGGTGGCGCCGGGAACGACCTCGAGCCGGGACGGCGCGACCAGCTGGGCCTGGGCCGAACGGTTGAGGTCGAGCACCACCTCGTCGCGGCCGCCCACGATCAGCAGGGTCGGGGCCCGTACGCCTGCCAGCCGCTCCCCGGCCAGGTCCGGCCGCCCGCCCCGGGACACGATGGCTGCCACCCCGTCGGGATGATCAGCGGCGGCGATCAGGGCGGCAGCGGCACCGGTGCTGGCGCCGAAGTAGGCGAGGGGCAGGTCGCAAACTTCGCTGGCCGCGCCGACCCACTCGGCCACGTCGTGCACCCGCCGAGCGAGCAGCCCGACGTCGAAGCGGAGATGGCGGGTGCGCAGGTCGACGCGCTCCTCGTCCTCGGTGAGCAGGTCGACGAGAACGGTCGCCAGGCCGCGTCGTTGGAGGTGGCCGGCCACCATCCGGTTGCGCGGGCTGTGGCGGCTGCTGCCGCTGCCGTGGGCGAACACGACCACCCCAAGGGGCTCGTCGGGAACGGCCAGGTCGCCGGCGAGGGCGACGCCGCCGGCCAGCGGGACGGCCAGGGGGCGCTCGACGGCCATGTCAGCCCGCCTTCGCGAAGGCCCCGGGGACGCCGCCTCGGGGGAGGGCGAGAACCACGGGATCGACGAAACCGCGGTCGATCAGTGCCTCGGCCAGGCGAGGGCCGGCGTCGTGACGGTCCCGGAACCGGATCAGAACCTCACCTTCCCCAGCCTCTTCATCTGTCTACACCCACCAGCGGCTGCGCCCCACTGGGATCGTCGAGTAGGTGGGGCGGGCCCCGTCACTCCCAGCGGAAGACGAGGGCGGCGACGGTGGGGGCCGCCACCGCCCACAGGGCGAGCACGGCCCACGACCGACCGCTCACCGCGCCGGCCGGCCCCAGCGCACCGGCCAGCCCCTCGGACAGGGCGGCGGCGGGCAGCGCCCGGGCCACGCCGCGCAGCGTGGCGGGGAGGCGGCTCACCGGCACGATCATGCCGCCGAGCAGGAGCAGCACGAGGTAGAGGCCGTTGGCCGTGGCGAGGGTCGTCATGGCGGGCAGCGACCCGGCCATGGCCAGGCCCACGCCGGCGAAGGCCACGGTGGCCACCACGACGACGGCCAGCGCCAGCGGCGCGCCCCCCTCCGGGCGCCACCCGAGGGCCAGCGCCACCGGGACGAGCACGGCCACCTGCACGGCCTCCACGGCCAGCACGGCGGCCGTCTTGGCGGCCAGCAGCTCGCCCCGGCGCAGCGGCGTCGCTGCCAGCCGCTTGAGCACCAGGTACTCCCGTTCGAACCCGGTGGCGATGGCCAGGCTGACCATGGCGGTCGACATCACGGCCAGCGCCAGCACGCCGGGCGCCAGGAAGTCGACCGGCTCGTCGGTGCCGGTGGGCACCACGTCGACCAGCGAGAAGAACACGAGCAGCACCACGGGGATCCCCAGGGCGAGCAGCACCGACTCGCCCCGCCGCAGCGTCATGGCGACCTCGGCGCGGGCGTGGGCGACCAGGCGGGCCCATCGGCCTCCCGCCGGCACCGGCGCCGGCGCGTCGT
>JALYMX010000496.1 GCA_030773495.1 Actinomycetota bacterium
TGCGGACCGGCCAGTCGCTCGGCCCCGCTTCGACGCCGGCCTCTCAGCCGACGCCGGGGGCTCCACTACCGGGGACCCTGGCGTCTCCCCGGACCGGACTCACACCGGCTGGCTGCCCTGAGCTTGCCGATCGGTTACGTCACGACAACCTCCTTGTCATCGTGGCGCCCGATCGTCTGGGCGCACTCGTACAGTTGTTCTACGCCGGAAGCAAGGAGAAAGCGTTGCCTACAAGCGTGTTCTGGTTCAGGACCCCTCTTCTGCTGCTCTCCTGAGGGTGGGCGTGCAGGAGGATCGCGGCGTAGCACGGGGGGCTCCACTCGCTCCCTGTTTCGAGGAGCACGAGGGGGAGGGGTTGGGCGAGGATGCCACCCTTCGTGTCATCGACGGCGACACGACCGCTGTCGCCGAGTCCTACAAGCTGGCGCAGCCTCGCCCCTGGGACGAGGCGTCCGAGGGGCTCCGCAGTTATCGCCGCGCTTCGAACTTCCTTCAGCTGGCACCGGCCCCGCGCACGGCAGGCGTTTTCGATCTCGGCGGAGCGGGCGTGCTGGCCGCGGCACTGGTTCGCGGCGGCTTCGACGACGTCCGGCAGCACGGGGCGGAGCTCCGCTTCTCGTGGCCGTCGGTCGACACCTAGCTAGGTGGCGCACCAGCGGCACGCTCCACTGCGGGACCCGGTGAGCCACGGGGAGCCGGACCGTGAGGCGGCGCCGTGGAAGGCGGTGACCGTCGGCCCCGCTCGCCACTGCCGCGAGGGGCGACCTCGCCTGGCGGGAGCGGTGGTGGTGGTAAGCGGACGGTGAGTCGACGGCGGAGTCGTGACGGTCGACACCTGCCCGCCTTCCACCTCGTGGGACGGCTAGGCGGCGATGCCGGCGGCCAGGAGGAGGCCGAAGGCCAGCTGGAGCCGTCCGGTGGCGACGAGCACGGCGACCAGATCGCGCCCCACGGCGCCGCCCAACACGGTGGTCACCGGTCCGCGGGCGAGCGCCAGGGTGGCGAAGGCCACCAGCACCGGCGGCCGGGCGAAGGCCAGGGGTGGCAGGGCGGCGAAGGCGCCGGCCAGGCACGACGCGTACAGCACGCGGGTGGTGTGGTCCCCAAGGCGAACGGCGAGGGTGCGCTTGCCCGACGCCGCGTCGGTGGGGATGTCCCGCAGGTTGTTGACCACGAGGAGGGCGGTGGCCAGCAGGCCCACCGGGATGCTGGCCACGACGGCCAGCGCCGTCACCCGCTCGAGGTGGACGTAGGCCGAGCCCACCGTGGCCACCACGCCGAAGAAGGCGAACACCGAGACCTCGCCCAGCCCCACGTACCCGTAGGGGCGCGAGCCGCCGGTGTAGAACCACCCAGCGGCCAGGCAGGCGGCACCGACGGCGACGAGCTCCGGCCCCACGGCGGCGGCCAGGGCCAGCCCGGCGGCGCCGGCCACCGCGAAGGCGACGAGGGCGGCCCGCTTGACCGCGGTCGCCGGCGCCAACCCGCTGGCCACCAGGCGCACCGGGCCGACCCGCCCCTCGTCGGTGCCGCGCACCCCGTCGGAGTAGTCGTTGGCATAGTTGGTGGCGACCTGGATGGCGAGTGCCACCACCAGGGCAGTCACCGCCCGCCACCACACCACGTCGCCCTGGGAGAAGGCGACGGCGGTGCCCACGGCCACGGGGACGACGGCGGCGGGGAGCGTGCGGGGCCGGGCCCCGAGCACCCACCGGTTGGTCACGGCCGGCGGGGGAACCGGGAGAAGTCGGGCGGGCGCTTCTCCACGTAGGCGTTGCGGCCCTCCTGGGCCTCCTCGCTCATGTAGTACAGCAGGGTGGCGTCGCCGGCCAGCTGCTGGAGGCCGGCCAGCCCGTCGTCGGCCGCGTTGAACCCCGCCTTGAGCAGCCGCAGGGCCAGCGGGGAGTGGCGCAGCATCTCCCGGCACCACTGGACCGTCTCCTCCTCCAGCCGCTCGAGGGGCACCACGGCGTTCACCCAGCCCATGTCCAAGGCGGCCCGCGCGTCGTACTGCCGGCACAGGAACCACACCTCCCGCGCCTTCTTCTGGCCGATCACCCGGGCCAGCAGGCCGGCGCCGTACCCGCCGTCGAACGAGCCGACGCGGGGCCCCGTCTGGCCGAACCGGGCGTTGTCGGCGGCGATGGTGAGGTCGCACACCAGCTGGAGCACGTTGCCGCCACCGATGGCGTAGCCGGCCACCATGGCGACGACGGGCTTGGGGCAGCGGCGGATCTGGATCTGCAGGTCGAGCACGTTGAGCCGGCCGATCCCCCGCCGGGCCACGTCGTCGTCGCCCAGGTAGCCGTCGTCGCCCCGGATCTTCTGGTCGCCGCCCGAGCAGAAGGCCAGCGGCCCCTCGCCGGTGAGGATGATCACACCGACGTCGACGTCGTCCTGGGCCCGGGCGAAGGCGTCGGACATCTCGAACACCGTCCGGGGCCGGAAGGCGTTGCGCACCTCGGGCCGGCAGATGGTGACCTTGGCGATGCCCTCCGCCGTCTCGTACCGGATGTCGCCGTACTCGGCCCCTTCGACCCACGCGGGGATCGCCGGCCGCCCCTCGTCGGAGTCGCCCATGGCGGCCGTACCCTACCGGCGTGCCGTCTCTCGTCGCCATCGAGGCCACGCCGGGCACGGCCTTCGTCGACGCCCTGCGCCGGGCGTGGGACGCCGGCGCCGCCGTCCTTCCCGTCGACCCCCGGCTGCCGGCGCCGGCCCGTGCCGCCGTGCTCGACGCCCTGGGCGC
>JALYMX010000497.1 GCA_030773495.1 Actinomycetota bacterium
ATCACGCCATTGTGAGCTGTGCCCTTGGCCAATTTGAGCCGACGGGGCCGATGTGCCCCAGAACAGCCAGCACGTTCGCCGCGCGACATCCGAATGGTGCCGGGGGGCACCTCGTGTAGCGGTTGAGAGAGGAATCGCAAACAGCGCGCAGCGGATCGAGGGCACGTCTTGCGTCCCCGTAGTCGTGGTGGGCCAAGGCCAGCTGGCGGTCTGTCAAGGGACGGGAATCCCCTCGACCTCGGGTTGTACCGCCCATAGCTGCCGTACTGGCGCGGCGGCCGATACGCGATTCGATTCCGCACAGAACGTGCGCCCCGAACGACCGGCGGAGGAATCCTCCGCTGCACGGTCGTACCGCTCCTATCCGGCGTTCGGTCCGGGGTAACCAACTGGGGCGCCAGAGTGTCAGCGTGCACTCCACCCCTGCCCCGGGAAGGGGTCCGGGCAGCCGCCCCGAGCCAGTTCTAGCCAAGATTTTGGCCAACGGCGGCAGGAGCCAAATAGACTCGGAACTACCTTCCACCGTCTGAGCTGCGGAGGGAGTGGGATTCGAACCCACGGGGCTTTTCACCCAAGGCTGTTCAAGGGCGATCCCGAGTGTGGCTCTCGGTGGGCAGAGGTGCCGTGAGCTGCGGTTTCACGGCGTGCTCGTCGCCTCGGTTGGCTACCGTGGGCGCTGTTCCTTTCGAGATTTTGGCCAACTCTTTGGCCAACGAGGAGAGGGGTCCGCAGGGCAAGAGGGATCACGGCCAATGCTCTGGCGCTGACTGACGCAACAGGCGGCTGAGCAACGGAACCTCGTCCCGGGGGCCGGGAACGGCTGAGGCCGGCGCCGGCGCCGACACCTCCGGCGGGCCCGGCGCCGACACCTCCGGCGGGCCCTGCGCCGACGGCGTCTCGCCGGGCTCCACGCCCCCTTCGGGCGCATCCCCCCCACGGAGGAGCGGGGTCGTTGGCCAGGAGCTCACGGACCGGCGACGGGCGGCGGCTCGCCCACCGCCCCGCCGCTGTACCGCCAGCCGTGCTGGTGCATCCAGACGACGATGTCGACGGCGCGCAGCGGGCTCACGTCCACGCCGGCCGCCTTCACAGCCGCCTCCACCAGGTCGTGGGCGTCCTCGATCGAGCGGCGCATGGCGAGCCAGAACGCACGCCTCGGTGGGCGGAGGGCGGCGCCCACGTGTTGGTCGTAAATGGGGATGAGTTGGGGTCGCTTGGCGGCCATCAGCTTGCCCGCCGTCACACGGCCCACGTCCTCGAGGTTGCGGAGGAAATGCCACAGCTCCCAGGAGGCAGATCCCTCGTGGAGCACCGACGGCTCGACCGTCCAGATCAGCTCGTCGGTCGGGATGGCCCGCAGCCACTCGTTCGCCGCGCCGTCCGAGACGAGGCGGATCGCCGCCCGAGGGGGGACCGTCACGCTGAGCATCGACACGGCGACCACGTCGGACGCCGTGAAGGTGTTCGGGTTGGCGCCGTCGGCGAACTGCTCAAAGCGGGCGCCGGTGTAGAGCGGCTGCCCATCGTCGAGCGTGCCAGTGCAGTACGCCCCGAGGGCCGAGACGGCCCAGTCGCCGGGCTTGCCCTCGAAATAGGCGCGAACCGGGCGCTCGAAGTCCTCCGTGGTCATCACTGGTCCTTTCGTCACAGGTACTGCCCGATGCCCGCGCTCCGGCCCTCCGGCCGGCCCCCGATGTAGCCCAGATCACCGCGCCGTTCCAGCAGCTCGGCCAGCGTCGGCTCGGCGTCGAGACGCCCGCCGACCGTCCCGGTCGAGTCGAGCCATCGGAGGGCCTCAGCGACGGGGAAGCGGGCGAACTCGACCCTGGCGAGGCAACGGCCGGGCCCCACCACGGCCGGGTGGAGCCGCGACAGCGCCTCGTTGGTGGTCAGGAGCACGAGGGTGTTGGAGCCCTGCCCGAGCACGCCGTCGGCCACGTTGAGGAGCCGGCCGAGGGCGGCGCCGGCATCTCGCCGGGCAGAGGCCGGGGAGGAACTCGTCGCTGTCCTCGGCGATGACGAGCCGCCACAGCGCATCGCTGCGGCCCTGATCGGTCAGCGTGGGCGCCAGGCGCGACGCCGGCGCCCTGGTCAGGACCTCGGCGATGTAGGCCGGTTCGGCGAACAGCCGCTCGGGATCGGTGACGTACTGACCGGCGCACCACGGCTCCCACGCCCGCAGGAGGGAGCGCAGCGCCGTCGTCTTCCCCGTGCCGGGGGTCGCCGTGCCACAGGAGGAGCCCGCCTCCCCGCGCCGGCGGGTCCAGGCCCATCAGCCCGAGGAGGCGCTCGCGCACCCGCCGGGGGAAGTTCCGCTCGACGTCCGGCCACGCGGGGGCCTCGATCCGCCGGTCGGTGGCCTGGCCGCTGCCGTGGGCACCGAGGTGCCACAGGCGGACGGCCACCGTCCCCGTCCCCTCGGGGGCCGGCACGCGACCGCGGACTCCTCCGCCAGGGCAATGGGCGCCTGCTCCGAAGGAAGCGCTCACAGCGACGGTGGCGGAGTCGCCGTGGTGGAGACGAGGACATCCCTCCGCTCACGCTGGCCAGCGCGACGACGCCGAGGGGCGTGGTGACACTGCGCTCGAGCCGGACGCCCGGGGCCGAGCAGCGGCAGGCGAAGCCCTCGCTGGTCGATCTCGCTGGCCTTGTTCGCCTCCCGTGCCGCGTCCTTGATGGAGGACGGTCCCACCGTGCCGTACTCGGGGCCCATGGTGATGCCCACCCGCTTCGGCGTGCCGTCGTCGGCGTACCCCCGCACGCCGACGGCCTGGATGTGGGACGCGGCGTCGGTGTCGACGGTGTCGAACAGGAGGCCTCATTCCTCCGGCCGTTCTGAATGCCGGCCGTTGGAGGTTGGTGAGGATCGTCTGCTCGAACGACGACTCGTTGGTGAGGTCGACGTCCCGTGCTGACGCCTGCTCCTCGTCGTGCCGTTCTCGACCGCGCTGCCGGTGAAGGCGAGCGACCGGTGCGGCGACAGGCTCTCGACGGTGAACGGGCCTGCGACGCGCAGGAGGTG
The DNA here is from genome assembly GCA_030773495.1 of Actinomycetota bacterium. Taxonomy (GTDB): domain Bacteria; phylum Actinomycetota; class Acidimicrobiia; order Acidimicrobiales; genus JALYMX01. Next base: position 3,023 of record JALYMX010000497.1, read on the forward strand.
TTGGCCGAGCCGGTGCGCATGCGGGCGTGCAGCACCTCGCCGGTGTCGGCCGGGGTGGCGAGGAGCGGGTGGTAGCCGAGCACCTTGGTGTAGCCGAAGGCGGCGCCCTGCTTGGCCTTGCCTTCGACGTCGCAGATGGTCGAGTCGACGTCGACCACCAGCCGCCCGCACCCCGGACCGGGCGCCCATGGCCCACGCCCGGCGCAGCACCTCACCCACCACCGCTTCGAGCTGGCGCACATGGCCGAAGCTGAACGCCCGCAGGAACGTGCCCAGCGTGGAGGGCGCCATGACCCGGAACGGCAGCACCCGCCGTGTTCCGCCGGCCCGCAACACGTTCGCGTGGTCGATGTGGGAGCCGCCGGCCACGATGGCGACCACCAGCGTCATCACCTTGCGGCCCGGACGCGATCCGCCCACCCGGCCGCTGAGGCAGACCGCTTTGTTCACGAGCTCCTCGAGGCCGAGCCTGAGAGCCAGCGTGGCGACCAGGAGCAGCCCGGCGTTGCCCACCAGGCTGGGGTCGTCGAAGCTCACCGATACTCGGTCGATGGCGTGCGATACTCGGCGCACTGAAAGTGCCTCCTTTGTGCGGGCGACTTGTCGGCGTCAGACACCGCCATCGTCCCTGCTCAGGAGGAACTTTCCGCGGATGGGCGGCCGCGTCAGGCCGAGGTGAATCGGTCGATCGAGGCTTAACCGCCGCGGGCACACCCCGAGCGGGACCCAGTCGCCCGTCTCCAGCCAGCCGCCGGATTAGAACCGCCAGTCGTCGTCGTCATCTTCGTCGTCATCGCCCTGGAGCGGTTCGGTCAAAAGCCCGAGAGCCCGCAGCCGTCGACCCAGCACAAGGTCGGTGATTTTCGCTCGGTCGCGTGAGATGTAGTGCACGGCGGCGTCAACGAGCGTGTTGCGGGCCTTTTGCGCAACCAGGGCTTCGAAAAGCAGCATTGTGGCGTCCGTGAAGGTGCGCACGGACCGCACGTACTGCTTACTGCGATCCGAGCCGAGGGTGCCGATGTAGAACATCGACGGATCCCCATAGTTCGCCCTCGTTCGAGATCGCCACATGAAGTCGAAGACGGTCGTCGCTTCGGTATCGGCATCGAGCTTGGCGAGCAAGCCGCTCGGCGCCCGCTTACGCTTGAGCTTCGTCAGCTCCTCGACCTTACGCTCCTCAATCCGCTTCCGGCGGGTTGTCTTGAGCACCTTCGCGGCCATATCGAAGCAGTCCGCGGATTGTGCGAGGTTGCTGACATCGTTCGGTGGCGTAACAAACCCGCAGAAGCCCGGTGCCATCGACGTGCATGCCAGGTCCCACGGCGTCGGGAACAGGCGCTGGCCGATCACCTGGGCCGACATCGCGCGGAGAAGCGGCCGATGGCGGTCGGGCGCAGAGCCATCCCGTACCAGCAACCACGCGAGCGCCGCTCGCCCCGTGGCGTAGTAGGCGTACACGTTGTTCCACTGGTTCTGCGCCATGAGCCGTGGGTCGTCATCATCGACGAGGTAGAGGCCCAGCTCGCTATTCCAAGAGTTCAGCAAGAACTTGCGGAGCAAGTCGTGGTCGCCCGTGAACTGGCTCGACGTCAGGCTGCGGAACTTCTTGCGGCTGCGCAGCTCGTTGACGATGTTGTTGTGGTAGCCGCCAGTCCACGTCCCACCGTAGGTGTCAAGGATCGCCCTAGCGAGACACTCCCAGTAGACCATGTACGTCGTGAACTGCTTTGCCTCTGCCGTGTCGGAGTCGATGAAGGCGAAGACGTCGACCTTCCGGAAGCTGATGCGTGGCACCCAACTAGTGTGGAGCCTCGGGTAGGCGCTCAGCACGGTTTTCCTTCTTCTCTTCTCCTTCGGCCGCGCCGGGGCTCCCGAGCGCCGCAACGGGGCCGTTCTCGGGCGGCTGGCCACCGCCGTCCACCAACGGCCGGGCCGGCGCCGAGCGTTCGGCGGCGCCCTGAGCGGCGCGCGAGCCGGGTGGGGATGGCGTTGAAGCGCCACCGAGAGTGCATCCCGTCCGTCCTAATCAGCCACTCGCCGGTCGTCATCTCCGACTCCACGGACCCGGCCGCTGGTGGCGGCGGCGGTGCGACGCCGCTCACAATCGTCTCGTCGTGAAGCTGGAGGAGGAGTAGACGACGGCCTCCGATGAGCGATCGCGAGTCTGGTTTTCGCCGGACGCGATCTGCTTCCGGGTCCAGCCGTCCGCCACTCGGCATTCCACCGCGTCCGCTGGGTCGTGTGCGCGCGTCGTGAAGGATTGCCGACGGGCCGAGGCTCGGGCGCCGACCACGACGCTACGGGTCGACGGCTTGGAGCACGCCCCGGGCGATGAGGGCGTCGAAGTGACGCTGCACCTGCGCGGCGACGCCACCGCCATGGCAGAGGACACCGAGCTCGATGTTGCGGTCGTAGGCGGCGCTGGTCATGTTGGCGCTGGTCAACAGCACGTCGCGGCTATCGACGATGACGGCTTTGGCGTGCAGCTTGGCATCCGGGGGCTCTCGCCGGTCGACCGGCCACTCGTAGATGCGGTAGCTCGAGTAGGCGACGGCTCCCCCGCCGCCCTCCAGCAGCTGGGCGGATTCCAGCACCATGCTCACATGAACGCCTCGGCGGACGGCGGCGTCGAGGGCGGCCATGACGGACCCGATCCGGTAGGCGGCGAAGCTCACCATGGTGACCCGCCTGGAGGCGCTGTCGATGAGCTGCCGCACGACCTCGGAGGTAAGGCGAACCGCCGCGGCCGGGGAGTTCGGCCCGGTGACGACGACCTCAACCGCAACGCCGTCACGGGTACCTCGTGCCGCTTCCACCGCCTCGAACCCCACGGTGATGGCGGAACCAGGAAGGTCTGGCTCGCCGGCCCACGCCCGGTTCACGCGGTCGACCTCTCGGTGATGGAGGGCGGGGACGGCCATCCTGGCGCGAGCGGCGTGGCCGTCGCTGAACCGGTCGGCCGACCGGTACGCCGAGGCCAACGCCCGGACGTGGGCGTCGCTCAGCGAGCCGGCCGCCGCCGCGACGGCGGCCGCCACCTCGCTCACCCGAAGAAGCCGAGGCCGGCGTGGCGGAAGGTGTCCACGAGCACCGACCGGTCGAGGTAGCGGTTGCCGCGCTCGCAGCTGGTCTCTGCCACGAGCAGGCAGGCGTGGCAGGCGGCGCCGTGGATGGCGCTGGTCGCGGCCGCCGGCTCGTGGTCGGCGCAGAGGGGGTCGGAGCTGCACAGACCGGCCCGCTCGAGGACCCGAGCGAGGATCGGCCCGAGCTCCGACGCCTGCCCGAGGTGGACCAGCCCCCCGAGCGTGCCTTCGGCATCGGGAGCGGACGTGTAGAGCAGGATCCCGGCCATCGGAGTGGGGCCCTCGTGCGGTGCCCGGCTGTAGATCCGCTCGCTGATCGAGGCGGAGGAGTACCCGCATTCGATGGCCAGCTCGTTGATGAGGGCGTGCGACAAGGAGTGCAGGAGCACGAAGCGCTCGCCGGGCCAGCCCCCGTTGGGGTCGAGGCTTCGTGCCTGTCGCCATTCCCGGTGGGCCCGGCGCATGGCGACGAAGAGCGGCCTGTCAACCGCGGTCGACTCCCAGGCCTGGACGGCCGCTTCGTCGAGGCGCACCAGGATCCCTTCGCCACGGTTCTCCACGACGGGCACCCATGCCGGCGCGCCCTTGGTCTCCAGGCGGACGACGGCCCGGCCGTCGCCGGGCTCACCGGCGCTGATCCGGGTGAAGCCGTACAGGGCGGTGACCACCCGCAGGCGGTGGGCGAGCGTGACGCCGGCCAGCGTCGAGGACAGCTCGGGAGGCGCATCGATCGGTTCGGCCTCGAAGTGAGGAGACGTCTGGCCCTGCGACCCGGCCGTGAGCGCCTCCCATTCCGGAGCGCGGACGTCGATCCCCGACGGCGGAGCGGAGCCGGCCCGGCGCGCTTCGACGGCGTCCCAGACCTCGTCGAGGTCGTAGCCGGCGAAGGCAGCGGCCAGGGCACGGTCGGACGACAGGGCGTAGGTGAGGACCTCTTTCACCGGCATCTTCGAGAAGGCGGCCCAGTGGTCGTAGACCAGCTGGCCGAGCGAACCCCCGCCGGCGGGCAGCGACAGGACCGACACGCTGGCGTTGAACCACAGGTTCGACGCCCCGAGCACCATGGTGGTGAGCTGCTCGGCACAGGGCTCTGTGGCCACGCCGAGGTGGGGATGGCGGCCCCGGCACCGGGGCATGCTCTCCTTGGCCGCCGGCCCGAACGCCTTGGCCAGCGTCGATCGCGCCCCGCACGAGAGGCACGCCACCTGAAGGTCGGTGGCGCGACCGCCGGACCCGACGTCGTTGACCCGCAGGATGGGGTTGGCACACGTCGCCGCGCCGTCATGGGCGAACTTCACCCAGGGAAACTCGTCGAGGTGCCCCTCGGCGCAGCCGGCCACGAACCGGGCGGGCACCGCCGGCGGAGGGCGCTTGGCCCGGTCGCAGTTCGGGTGGGTGTAGCGGGTCCAGTCGATCCGGTAGGGGTTGTGGTCGAGCTTGAGCGCGCCGGACGACACCGGGAACAAGCGGTTGCAGGCGGTGCACCGCAGCCACCTGGGGAACACGGTGACGGGGACGCCGACGCGGGCCCAGTCGTCGTAGGGGTTGTTCGTGGTCTGCGCCTCGGCGGGGAGTGCACGGAGCACCTCGACCTGGGGCCCGACGCGCGCCCGCACGGCCTCGAGAAGTCGGTCCTCGGTGACCACCGCCTGGCGGGTGACATCCCAGCGGTCGAGGCCGCCGACCATCACACTGAGATTGGGAAGGTCGATGAGCGAACCCACGCCATAGGAGTGGACGGCCTGGCTGGGGCGGATGGAGCCGACCCGCACCGGCCCGTCGTGGGCGCCGGTGCGGCTCACTGCTCCTCCTCGCCGTCGGGCACCGGGGTGGCGAGATCGGCCAGGTCGGCGTCGTCGGCTGCCAGCGGCACCTCGGCATCCGTCTCCGCCGGCGCCGGCGGGTCGGGGAAGCCCGCGGTGGGGTCGTCGGACGGGTCGTCCTCCCGCAGCAGCAGGTTCGACCCCACCTCCACCTCGCGCAGTGAGTTGGGCGCGGTGAAGTCGGTCCACGGCCCCGACTCCGGCGCCTGCAGCAAATTGACGGCCTCGCCGCGGCCTCGGGCATAGGCGAGCGTGACCCCGGAAGCCTTCTGTTGCTTCGACCACTTGTCCCGCCGGGTGGCCAGAAGCTGGTCGACCTCGGCGGCGGCGGCTGACTTGGCGACGAGCTCGGCCCGCCGGCGCAGCGACGCGACGACGGGAGCGAACTCGGGCTGGTTGACGGGGACGATCTGGGCTGCGCCCTTGGGGTTCCAGTCGGCCTGGATGTGGCGGGCCTGCGACACCATCAGCGCGGTGAGGCCCCGGTCGAGCGCCCGGCGGGCGAAGGGGGTGACCGACAGGGCCTCGACCTGGCGGTAGTACGTCTGGTGGTAGTGCTCGAAGGTCTCGTAGTGGGACAGGTCCCGCGGGCGGGCCCAGTTGTAGAGGGTGACCACCAGGCCGGGACCGGACGGGTCCCGGCCCACGCGGCTGGTGGCCTGGATGTACTCGGCGGTGGTCTTGGGCTGGCCGGCGCAGATCATCAGGCCGAGGCGGGGCACGTCGACGCCCACCGAGATCATGTTGGTGGCCAGCACCACGTCGACCGGCCAGCGCTCGCCCTTGGCCGGCTTGGCGCCGGTGAAGCGGACGCCCAGCTGGTCGAGGGTGGCCGGGATGTCGCTGGAGCTGATCCGCGACGTGAGCTCCCTGGTCTCGTTTAGATACCGGCCGGCCAGCCCCCGCCGCTCGGCCCGGCGCAGCCGGTTGGCGACCTCGTCGTCGAGCATCCGGCGCATGCCGCCGAGCTCCCGCAGGGCGTTGAAGTAGCCGACCGTGGTCATCCAGGGATCGGCGGCCGCACCGTGCTTCTCGTAGAGAACCTGGGCGGCCGACATCACGGTGGTGTACACCCGCGTGGCCACGGACTTGAACCGCTGCCCCATCCCGCACACGCCCAGGTACAGGCGGCCCGGCACCTCGGCCAGCGGGCGCTCGACGGCGAAGAACGAGTCCCCGGCGTCGACCACCTGGGGCGGGAACACGGCCAGGCGGCGGCAGAACAGGTTGTAGGCCTGGTGCTCGGCCCGCCGGATGGTGGCCGTGCTCGCCACCACCTTCGGCCGCGACGGCCTGCCGTCGACCTCCCAGGCTGCGATCTCGTCGATCGCCGCCTCGTACAGCCCGAAGAGCGAGCCGAGCGGACCGGCGATGAGATGCAGCTCGTCCTGGATGATGAGATCGGGAGGGCGGCGGGGCAGGCACGTGGTGGTGGACGCCGCCGGCAGATCACCGACCTTGGGATGGGTGTCGGCCTCCTTGTGGTCGCCGGTCACGTCGAGGTCGGCGCTGCGAAACCCATGCCGTGAGCACCGCCGGGTGACGCGCCCGAACAGGGCGCTAATGGCTCCTTGCCACGGAAGTTGGGCGAACTTGTCGGCCGTGGCGATGACCAGGTCGGGCAGGAGGCGGTAGATCTCCTCGTCGACGCTGACCACCGGGATGCCCTCGCCGCCCGAGCGCCTGGCCGTGAACGGGCAGCGGCCCCTCGCGTCGCCGCAGGTGATGACCGTCCGCCACAGCTGGCTGTCGACCTTGGCGTCACGCTTGGGATCGAGGGCCTCGCCGCACCACGGGCAGGCAACCAGCGACGTCGGCCCCGCCCCCTTGACCCACCCCGTGTTCTTCAGGTCGTCGAGGCTGCGGGCCACGTCCTGGGTCTTGTTCGCGCTCACCGACCCGCCCACCCACATGCCGATGCGGAACGGCGTGGCGCCCCACCGGTCGTCGCCGGCGCCCACCAGCTCGCGCCGGCGCACCTCGCAGGCGCAGATCAGCGTGGCCGCCCGCTGGAACTGCTGGGACGTGAGCAGCCGCAGCGTGTAGCGCATGAGCACGCCGACCCCGCCCTCGCCGGAGTGCCCCCCGACGGTGCCCTGGAGGCGGCGGACGGCGAGCGTGAAGGCGGTGAGCCCGAGGTAGGCCTCGGTCTTGCCGCCGCCGGTGGGGAAGAACAGCAGGTCGGCGGTGCCGGTGTCGAGCTGGCGCTCGGGGTGGGTCGGATCGGCCAGGGCAGCCAGGTTCACCAGCACGAAGGCGAGCTGGAACGGCCGCCACGACCAGTCAGGCTTCGCCGTGATACGGGCCTCGGCATCGGCCGGACCGAGCGACGGATCATCCCGCCTGGCGACAGCGACAAGGGTGTGGAGTCGCTGCTGCCACATGGCGTGGTTGGTGAAGGCGAAGGCCTCGGCGGCCACGGTGTCGGTGCCCAGTAGGTCGATGCCGGTTCGCAGGCGGGCGGACACCGAGCGAGCGGCGACAAGCGCCGAGTCGGCCGCATCGGCCTCGTCGCCCTTCAGTTTGCCGATGTCGTTCCCCTGGCGGTCGAGCCAGCGTTCGTAGGCTTCCACCAGCGGGACGAGCGAGCGGGCAGCCGTTGGACCATCGAGCCGGGACAGCGCCTCCATGTCGAACGGGACCGTGGCCAGCAGCGCCCGTTCTTCGGCGTCGAGCGCCGGGTCGTCGGGACCGGGCGCCTCCACCTTGGCCACCTCCGAGCGCGGGATGACGGCGGTGCGGACCGCGGTGGCCCGGTGGGGGTTCCCCTGCGCCGCCTCGGCGTGCACACCGATGCCGTGCCCGACGGCGAACTCCACCTTCTCCCGGTAGAGCAGGTCGAGATGGGCGAGCTCCCGGTCGGTGGGCCCAACTCTCGCGGGCAGCGCGACCTGGCGGCCCACGAAGACGGGCGACCCGTCGGCCGCCGTGGCCGACAGCTCGATCTGGAACAGCCACCGCTCGTCGACGTTGGTGGCCACCGGGAGCTGCTCGTTCACCAGGAACAGGGTGACCAGCCAACAGCTCGCCGTGCGCCGGCACCGTCCCCGGACCACGACCTCCGGCTGCGTGGGGTCGGGCGGCTCGGGGCCGATGTCCCCGTCGGCCAGGGTGACGGTGACCTGGCCGCCGCAGGGGTGGCGTTGCCATAGCCGCTGCACGGGACCGGTTGCGGTGGGGTCGGGGTTGGGGATCTTCTCGTAGCGACCCCACGAAGCGGTGACGGTCAACGAGGTGCAGGCCGGCTCTACGGCGGCAGTGAAACCGGCGGACGAGGGGAACAGCACCACCTTGGAGGGCCGGTCGTCGGCGCCGGGCGGCCCGCCCTCCTCGCCGTCCTGGAGGTCGTCGCCGTCGGCCCGGCTCGGGTCGACGATCGTGCCCTTCGGGGCCAGCATGCCGACCAGGTACCACTCCCGCACGGGCGAGCGGACGCCGGGAAGCTGCTCGTGGGGGTCCGCCGGCCCGAGCAGGTCGGTGACCACGAGCCGCTCGAGCTCGGACCGCAGCTCCGCCGGCGACGCGCCCTCAGTCATCGGGATCCTCGCCGATCAGGTCCCAGTAGCCGGGGTCGGGCTCATAGGCCGCCAGCTCGACGACTCCCGGCTCGACCCTCACACCGACGAAGACGACCGGCCCGAACACCGGGTCGACCACGTGGACGCTGCGGACCTCGGGATGCCGGGGGTCGTAGCGCAGGGCGTCGAAGCCACGAAAGGCCACCAGCGCGGCGGCCAGCGGCCCGGTCCAGAAGTCCCACTCCGATGGCCACCCCTCGGCCGTGCGCTCCGGCCCGTACTCCCGGGCCAGGGCGGCCGCGAGCACCGCGCCGACCCGGACCTCGACCATCAGCCGGCATCAGCGAAACCGTACTGCTGGGCGACCTCGGACTCCAGGCGGGCGCTCACCTCGGTGGCCACCTGGGGAAAGTCGAGGAACGCGGTGGCGAACGGGATCGTCTCCCCGATCTCGGTGAGGCGCCACCCCGGCTCCTGGTGCGACAGCTCGCTGACCTGGGTGCCCGTCATGCCCCCGAGCTGCTCGAGCACGTGCTCGACACTGGCCAGCTCCTCCTCGGTGAAGCGGCTGAGGTCGGCGGCCCGCCGGGGCACCAGGCGCTGTTGCGGGCGCCCCAGGAAGTCCTCTTCCACCAGCTCGGCCTCGCCCGAGGCGAGCAGCCGCCGGCGCACGGGGAGCAGCGGGCGGGGCGCCGGCCCGTGAGGCAGCTTCTGGAAATCGCAGCCCGAGATGACGGCGTGGTGCCGGCGCAGGTGGGTGAACTCGGCGAAGAACAGCACCTTGTTCAGCTTGGTGGCCCCGCCGGCCCGATCACCCCGGAGCCGGTCGGCCACGTAGAGCAGCAGCTCCGTGAACTTGGCCTCGTCGTAGCGAACCTCCACGCGTCCGATGCTACGAGGGGGGTGTGACATTCCCGCGGAGCCCGCACCCTCCTCGCTCACAGCAGCGACTCCTGCCCGCCGGCGGTGCCCCTGGTCACCCGCTTGGCGGGCGCCTTCCTGGCCTTCTTGGCGTGGAGACCGGCCGCCACCTCCGCCGCGTACCGCTCGTGGTTCAGCTCCAGCAGCCGGTCGAGCAGCTCGTCCTTGGCCGCGGGGCCGACCGTGAACCGCATGCCCTGCGGGGTCTCCCAGTGCTGGTGGTCGAGCTCCAGGTCGCTCCATCCGTAGGCGTCCCGTACGGCGTGGTCGAGGACGACGTGCAGCTCGCGCAGCCGGAGGATGTCGGGATGCTGCTCATCGGGGTCGTGGACCCGGTTGTAGGTCTTGGTGAGCCCGAGGTTGGTCCGGATCATGAGATCGGCTCGGAACTCGTTGAGGTCCCGGCCGGCGACGTCGATCGCGTCCCACCTGGGCCCGGACTGCGGTTCGGGCTGCGGGAATGTCTCGAACACGTCGGATGGGGTGTAACGGATTCGTGTCTCCAGGGTCGACGCATAGGTGAGCGCCCACCACCAGTGGAACGCGCTCGACAGCAGTCCGAAGTGGCCGTCGTCGTCGTAGACGAAGACACCGCACATGTGCGAAAAGACCTGGTTGGTTGGCTCGAAAGCTGGAAGGACCGTCTTGCTCGTCAGCGCGATCGCAAGGACTCGGTTGACACTTGCGATGGTGGCGTACAGCGCCGGGCGCTTGTCGCCGAAGATCCACCACTTGTCGCGATGCGTATGGCGGTTTACCCTCGCCCGCTCTGGCTTGACCAGCCGTTCAACCACCTCAAAGCACGCTGGATACTTCTGTGCACGCTCAAGCGGCCAGTCGAAGAAGTTGATGACCCAACGACTCGGTCGTTGCTCTGGGTCCTCGTTCAGATCCGCTCCGTTCAGGTACGGCTTCACTACCTCAGCGTTGCGACCGTCTGAGGCGATCAACCGGCATGCGTCGTCAGGAGCAAGCACGAAGCCCATTCCGACGACCACAGAACCCTGAAAGGACTTTCCTGCGTAGGTTGCCAGTCGTTCAGGGTTGCCGGTTACCCTGCGGGCTGGTTCGAGTGAGGCACTGATCATGCGCACCGATCCGTTTAGACTGCGGACGCCGCACCAGTCGCCGTTCCGCAGCCACACCTTTGCGATCTCTAGGCTGGCCTCGTTCGGCCACGGCTCCGACTTGACGGCACGATGGATCGTCCAGCCTGCGGCCGCCAACCGATCGAGTCCGACCTCTCGGGTATCGCCCTGGCTGATGGTGTTCGTGGCCAAGCTGCCCACCGACCCTGAAAGGTCACACATCCGCAGCAGGAAGTAGGCGGCCAGGTCGGCATTGCCGGTCGCTCCTGAAGCAATAGCGGCAACGAGGTGCTCCCGGTAGGCCACGCCGTTCGCCCCGGAGATGCGCTTACCTCCGAGAAACGGCGGGTTCGCCACCGTGGCGTCGAACCCGGTTCGGCCCTCGGCCAGGAACACCTCGGGGAAGGCCAGCGGCCAGTGCAGGCACTGGCGGTCCCACGGCATCGGGGGCTCGTCGGGCAGGTCGGTGCGCAGCCAGCCGGTTGCGACGTCGTGGAGCACGGCCAGCGCCGCGTCCCGCTCGATGGCCGGCCGGTCGTCGTCCAGGGCTGTGCGGATGCGCTCGGTCTGCGAGTCGAGGCGCGCCTCGGCCGAGCCCCCGCGCTTGCCCGCCCTGCTCAGCGCCGCGCCGACGACCGCGTCGGCCACCACGGACAGGTCGCGCAGCCTGGCCCGGAGCTCGTCGTGCAGCCGGCGCTTGTCGGCCGCGTCGCGCACCGTGACCACCGAGAGCTCCTGGAGCCGGCGGGCCAGGTCGGCGGCCTCCTTGATGCGGAGGTCGAGCGTCAGCGTGGTGAAGCCGGCGACGCCCCTGCGCTCGGCCGGGTCGAGGTGGAGCCAACGGAGCTGCTCCATGTCGGTGATGCCGAGCAGGGAGTCACCGACCTGGATGGCGTGGTCGAGGAACGTGAACGGCCGCTCCTTGGCCATGGTGATGAGCCACAGGGAGAGCTTGGCCATCTCGGCGGCGACGGGGTTCTTGTCGACCCCGTAGAGGCAGTGGTCGACCACCTCCCGCCGGGCCAGCACGGTCTGATCGTCGGCGGGGGCGGCGGCCAGGTCGGCCAGCCGGCCGGCGAACGGTCCCTGGCTGGGACCGTGCTCGACGACGGACTCGAGCAACCGGTCGGCGAGATACCTGCCGGCAGCGGTGAGGATGGCCCCGGAACCGACGGCGGGGTCGCAGATGCGCAGCTCGAGGATCTCGGCCGGCGTACGGAGGCGCCAGCGCTCCGGGTCGGCCTCGTTCTGGGGACCGGGCTCGTAGACGAGCGGCTCGAGGGCGTAGCGCACCACCTCCTCGGCGAGGGCCCTGGTGGTGTACTGCGCGCCTGTGTTGCGGCGGGTGGACGTCTGGGTGACGAACAGCGACCCGGGCAGGACCACGACCGGGAGCCCTCGGAGGTCGGGCCGGATCAGGCCCCAGAAGGGAAGCACCCGGGCGACGGTGTCGTCGTCGTGCCCACACGCCGCCCGCAGGCGGGCCAGCTCGACCCCCTCGGGCCGGCGACCGAGCTCCTTGGCCAGCGCCGACGCTGACTTGTTGCAACGCTCCTTGGCCGCCAGCCACTCGCACAGGGCGTCGGGGCCGGCGGCGCCGTGGCGCTCGAGGTCGGCGATGGAGATCTCGGGTTCCGCTCCCTCGGCGCCGACGAGCCCGAGCGCTAGGACGTCGACCGGCGAGCACCCGTGGTCGAGCAGACCTTCGTAGCAGTGCCCGATCTGCTCGACGTCGAGCGCCTTGTAGCTCACCCGCTGCGCCACGGTCGACCGGCCGGACCTCACCTCGACGGTCAGCAGGGCGTCGAGGATGGCCAGCACCGTCCGGTCGTCGACAGCCACAGGCCGGCCCGGCCCGGCTGCGGCGTCACCACTCGCGCCGAGGTCGACATCGCCAGCTCGCACGTGGTCGTGCGGCCGACGACCCTCGAGGAAGGGGAACCGGTCGGGGTCGAACAGGCTGCCGCCGTAGGCGGGAAGGGTGAGGCGGTCGTGGTTGGCTCCGCCGTGCACGGCCCGGAAGGTGGCGAGGAGCCGGTGCCAGGCCGTGGACCGGCGCTCGAGGGCGTCGTCGCCGTCGCGGGCGGCGGACACGCGCAGGTCGTCGCGCAAGGTGAGCACCGAGTACGACTCGGCCCACAGATGGTCCTCGGCGGGCAGGAGCCGGCGCTCCTCGGCGAACAGCAGGAACACCAGGCGCATGAGCACGGTGACCGCCGACTCGTAGACCTCGGTGGCGGCGACATCGCCGAGCACCGGGCCCTGGTTGGCGATGTCGTCCCGGGACATGGCGGCCACCAGCAGCTCCACCGATCGCCGCACCGACCGGCCGAGGCCCTTGGTGATCTCGGCCTCGGCGTCGGCAGCCCGTTCGAACAGCCGCTCCAGGGTCTGGTCGGCCTCGACGGCGAAGAACCGGCGGGCGCCGAGCACGGACACGAGGCCGGCCTGGAGGATGCGCTCGTCGGCCAGGTCGGCGAGCCGCCACCGGCACGACGCCGCCGGCGCACCCCGGGGCGCCCACACCAGCACCCACTGGTCGTCGTCGGTCACCACAGCCAGGGGGACACCGCTCTCGCGGCACCACGTCTCCGCCCGCTGCACCGGAGTGGCCGGCCACGTGTCGCCCGCCACCGCCACGTCGGGCCGCCGGTCGGGGCGGGTGCCGAGCGGCCAGACGAACAGGCCGAGGCGCACTTTGGACTGGTCATCGGCGTCGAGCAGAACCTGCGCCGGCCGCAGCGTCACGCCGGGCTCGGCCGCCCGCACTTGGGCGGTCGCGGGGATCCGCTGGTCCGAGGCCAGCAGGTCGCCCCACTCCAGGAGGTCCGCGAGCAACCACCGGCGCAGCTCGGCGTGGGCCCTCGGGTCACCGTCGAGGGATGCGACGCGGGCCCGCAGCTCCGTGCGGAGCTCCGCCGGCATCGGGTCGAAGCCGTGCGGGAAGGTGGCGGCCAGCTCGGTGGTGGTGAGGAACGCCCCGTCGGGATCGACGAGGTCGAGCCAGTCGCCCAGGGCGGCCTTTGGACTGGCCTGCGGGCCGCGCCGTCTCACACCGGCTCCTCGGCGACGAGGACCGTCACGGCGGCCGGGAAGATGTGGCTCTCGGGATCGGTGAAGCGCCGGCGGACGGCGGCCACCTCCCGCTCGATCTCCTCGGGGATCTCGTCGAGGCGCCGGCGCAGCGCGTCGAGGTCCCGCTGGGACTGCTCCCGTTCGGGCTCGTTGAACAGGTTGAGCTGCTCGTTGCGCTCGGCGTCCAGGCGGTCGAGGTCGGCGGTGATCTGGCGGCGCAGGTCGCCGAGCACGCTGCGGATGGCCTCGGTCTCGGCGTCGGCCCGCTCCGCCAGCTCCCGCTGCTTCGACTCCTGGACGACCTCGGACCGACGCTCCAATGCCCGGGCCAGCCCCGGCTCGACCACCCGGTCCCACCACTGGACGACCTCACGCATGCCGTCGGTGCCGTAGGGCACACCGGCGGCGGACCGCAGGAGTGCCTCGAGGTCGCGCAACGTGTCGATGCGGGCGAAGCGCCCGGACCGCAACCGCCCGCCGGCGACGACCAGCTCCTCGTGGAGGCGGTGGCCATCGGCGCCGGTGATCACTAGGCGGGCGTGGCACACCACGCCGATGTCGCCGACCTCCAACACCTCGCCCATCGGCGGGACGGTTCGGGCCGTCACCCGCGCCAGGCTCTGGCGGGGTCCCAAGGCCCAGACCTCGGCGCGGAGCAGGCGCAGTGACTGGGCGACCAGGCGGTGCCCGAGGTGGCAGTAGACGACGTCGTCGCGCCCCTCCGCCCGCGTGCCGTCGAAGGTGAACGGCAGCTCGTCGCCCGAGAGGCGGTCGACCATCCCCTCCGACGTCCGCTGCCACGACCCGCTGAGCGGGGGCAGGCGGAACTCGCCGCCGGCACCGGTGGGGACGAGCGCCGGCTGGTTGGCCACGTCAAGGGCGGTGGCGACCACCCGCTCCAGGCGCTGCGGCGTGAGGTCGAGGTCCCTGATCGACTCCTGGAGCCGCTCGTGGCAGCGGGCCAGGCCCTCACGGAGCTTGCGTTCGACCTGGAGCACCCTGGTGGCGGGCCGGCTGCGGGCCCGGTCGACGGCGTCGTCGTCGATGGTGGTCCGCCGGCCGAGCATGGCGTCGCCCAGCTGGTCGGCCAGCACCGCGCCCACCGAGCCGAGGTCGTCGCGGATCTGCTCGACCTTGTACGCCACCTTGGAGAGGAACCCGAGCTCGGTGGCGAACGCAGATGCGTCGTCCTCCCAGCCCCGGGGGACGAAATGGCGGATCTCCACGAAGGGGTGGGGTTGCCCGTGGCGGTCGATGCGGCCGTTGCGCTGCTCCAGCCGGGACGGGTTCCACGGAATCTCCCAGTGCAGCATCCGCCAGCAGTGCCGCTGGAGGTCGATGCCCTCCGAGGCGGCGTCGGTGGCCACCAAGATCCGCACCGGCGACCGGGACGGATGGGCCTGGAACTCGGCCTTCGTGCGCTCACGGTCGTCGGAGTCCATGCCGCCGTAGAGGGTGGCGATCCGCTCGCCCCCGTCGCCGCCGAAACCGTTGGTGAGGAGGAGGTCGACCAGCCACTTCTGGGTGTCGCGGTACTCGGTGAACACGATGACCCGCTCGTCGTTCCAGCCGCCGCCCGGCGCCCGGCAGGCGGCCTCGAGCCACTCGAGGAGCACGTCGGCTCGGGCGTCGGGGCGGTGCCGGCGCCCCTCGACCCAGCCGCCGAGGCGGTCGAGGATCTCCTTCTCCTCGGCGGTGAGCGGCTCCTGGCCCCGTGACGCCGTCGTCAGCACCTCGGCCACGACCTCGCCGGACTCGTCGTCGACCGCCTCGTCGCCGCTGCGGTCCCAGGCCGCCTGCAGCTGCGCCTCGCTGGCCGGCGCCTGCCTCGTGGAGCCGTGGCGGTCGAGGGTGGTGCGGTGCTGAGCCAGCGTGTTGGCGAAGGCGGCCGGCGACGATAGCAGGCGCTTCTTCAGCAACAGCGTCACGAAGTCGGCGGCCGAGCGCTTCGACCCCTGGTCGGAACGGGACCGGCGCAGGGCGGCATAGCGCTCCAGCAGGGCGTGCGCCTCCCGCTCGTCGGCCGGGTAGTCGACCTCCATGGCTCCAACCCGGCGAATCGGGAAGCGGGGGGTGCCGTCGGGTTTGAGAGGGAGCTCCTCGCGAAGCTCCCGCTTGAGCCGGCGCACCAGCACCCGGGCAAGCTGCTCCGGGTTCGGACGGATGTTTCTTTGGAAGCGCTGGGGGTCGAGGAGCTCGAGAAGGGCACCGAAGCTCTCCGGGTACCCGTTGTGGGGGGTGGCCGACAGGAAGAGACGGTGCTCGCAGTGGGGAGCCAGTCGTTGGATCGCTCGGGTCCGCAGGGAGTCCACGGCGTAGCGGCCCCGGCCCGACGGCGCCGCGGCGTGGACCTCGTCGACGATCAGCAGGTCGAAGGTGCGGGGGGTCCGCCGGTGATCGACCCCGGACAGCACCTCGTCGAGCAGCGACTGCGCCCGCCGGTCCTTAAGCCAGTCGATCGACACGATCAGCCGGGGGAACGACGTGAACGCGTTGGCCCCGACGCCCCGATCACGCCGGAGCTGGCGTACGGCGTCGGTGTTCACGATCCGGAACTCCAGGCCGAAGCGGTCGCGCATCTCCTCCTGCCACTTCACGCACAGGCCGGCGGGGCACACCACGACCACCGTGCGGGCTCGGTGGCGCAAGAGGAGCTCCTGGACGACCAGGCCGGCCTCGATCGTCTTGCCGAGGCCGACGTCGTCGGCGATGAGCAGGTTGGCCCGCGGCATGCTCAGGGCCCGGACCACCGGGTCCAGCTGGTAGTCCTCGATGGTGATGCCCGCCCGGAACGGGGCCTGGAGGGCCCTCGCATCGGCGGTTGCCACTGCGCCCCACCGGACGGCATCGAGGAACGCCTCCAGGCGCTCCGGAGGGTCGAGCCGGCCGGCGTCCGGGCGGGGCAGCTCCTGGTGGGGGATCACCTGGGTGCCCGACTCGAGCTCCCAGATCACGGCCAGCTCGTCGCCGAAGCCGTCGTCCTCGAGCGACGACATGCGCACGAGATGCTGCGGGCGGGTGCCCGAGATCGGGTCGGGCGGGAGGGACGACGGCGCGACCTCGTTGACCGCCCAGATCCGGTCTCGGCAGCGCACGACCTGTCCCAACTCGGGAACACCGATCTCCGCCACTACTGCCGTCGTGCCTCCATGCGTTCAGCGCTCCCCGTCGCGAAATGGCTGCACGAAACCGTACGCCAGTGGCGGGTCCGGCTCGAAGGGGGAGCTCCTCCTCGACTTGCCGACCGCCTCCGAAACGACCGCAGAGCCCTCCGCCACGAACCTGCGGACTGTCGACATCGCACGCCGTTGGCGCTCACGGGTCGAGCCCTTCCCGATCAACGGAACGTGATTGCACGAGTCTCGGTTCCTGACGCACAGCCCGTCGCGGCGACGCCGGCTGGCAGCGCCCACGAGTGGAGTCCACAGACTTGCCCTCCGGGGGCGCCTCTCAGCGACCGGGTGGCTCGCCTACCAAGCACACCTCCCGTTGACGCTTACGTGTCAACGGTTCTCGGCCCAATCGTCAGAAAGTCCTTGACAGCGGCCTGACCGCAGGTGTCAGGTACTTACGCACACCCGGAGGTTTCCCCGATGCAACGACGTTCCGCCCCCGAGCTCGCCACCTGGCTGGTCGAGCACGACCCGCTCGAGGTCGTGCCCTGGGACGACCCGCTGGTCGAGCAGCACGGCCACCCCGCCCGCAGCGCCTACGTCGAGACCTACTGGCTGTCGGTGATCGGACCGGCGTCCACGTGGGCCATCCGCCGACTGTCGGCGTGGCTCGACGCATCGCCCGCCGGCTACCAGCTGTGGCTGTCGGAGCTGGGCCGGGAGCTGGGCCTCGGCGCCGGCACCGGCCGCAACTCGCCTGTCATTCGCACGCTGTCTCGTCTGATCGCCTTTGGGCTGGCCGTACCGATGGGTGAGGCCCTCGCCGTGCGCCGGTCGCTCGCCCCGCTCACCTGCCGCCAGGCCGCCCGCCTGCCCGAGGCGCTGGCCAGCCAGCACGAGCGGGAGCGGGACCGCTCAGCACCGCAGCTCGCAGGCGTCGGCGCCGGTCCGCTGTGCGGATCAGCGCCCGCCGAGGTCGCCGGGAGGACGGCGGTGCGGTCGGGGAAGCCCGCCGCCGTCCCTCCGGTCCCGCCCGCCGGGGAAGCCAGCCATGCCGAGACGGGAGCGGGCCGGTGAGCCCGCGCACGATCACCGTGTCGGGCGCCCGGGGCGGCCACGGCGCCACCACCGTCGCCGTCGCCCTGGCCGTGCTCGCCTCTGAGCACGGTCCCACCGCCCTGGTGAGCGCCGACCCGGCCGCCGTGTCCGCCCTCATCGGCGTCCCCCTCGGCCTCGACGGCGAGTGGGTACAGGTCACGCCGGCGCTCGTCGTGACGCCGGACCCGGCCGTCCCCGCCGGCTTCGAGCCGGCCACGGTGGTCGTCGACGGGCA